>JAEZYO010000495.1 GCA_023419055.1 Pseudomonadota bacterium
GGCAGGCCCACCTCCTCACTGTCGAGGGTGACGAGAAGACGGCGTGGTCGCACCTGCTGCACGAGGTGCCGGAGGTGATCGCCCGTCTCGCCGAGTCGCTCGGCGATCGAGTGCGCCACGAGCTCGCGACGCGCGGGGTGAAGTCGGAGCAGCTCCCCGGCGAGCATGAGGCCGCCCCCGAGAAGGCGCTCGGGGACGGCGAACAGAAGTAGTCGGCGGCGCGGCGAGCGCCAGCCTCAGGCGACGCGCTCGAGGGCGCGCTCGAAGCGCGAAAGGCCCTCCGCCACGATCTCGGCGCCGACGCTGAGCGGAGGTCGGAACCGGACGCCGCGCGTCCCGCAGGCGAGCACCAGCAACTCTTGGGCGAAGGTCTGCTCGAGGAGCTTCGCGCGCCGCTCGGGGCTGTCGACGTCGACGGCGCACATCAAGCCGCGCCCTCGCAGGTTCGAGAGCAGGTGAGGGAAGCGCGCCCCCAGCCGGTGGAGCCCCGCCATGAGCTCGTCTCCTCGGGCGCTCGCGTTCTCGAGCAAACGATCCTGCTCGATGACCTCGAGGATGCGGGTGCCGCGCACCATGTCCACGAGCGCGCCGCCCCAGGTGCTCGAGATGCGGCCCGGGATCTTGAAGACGCTGTCGACGTCGTCGATCCGGCGCGACACCAGGATCCCCCCGACCTGGAGCTTCTTCGCGAACGCGATGATGTCCGGCAAGACGTCGAAATGCTGGCAGCACCACCACTTCCCGGTGATCCCCACGCCGGACTGCACCTCGTCGAAGATCAAGAGCGCCTCGTGCTGGTCGGCGAGGCGCCGGAGCGCGCGCAGGAACTCACCCCGGAAATGGTTGTCGCCGCCCTCGCCTTGAATCGGCTCGATGAGGATCGCGGCGATGGCGTGCGGTCGCTCGGCGAACGCGCGCTCGATCGCGTTCAGGCTCTCCGTCTCGGCTCGTTCGCAAGCGCTCGCGTCGACCGGGAAGGTGATCGCGGGCCCGGGGACGCGGGGCCAATCGAACTTCGGGAAATGCGCCGTCTTCACGGGGTCCGTGTTCGTGACCGACAGCGTGTAACCGGAGCGGCCGTGAAAGGCGTTCGTGAAATGCAGGATCTGAGTGCCCTGCGCGGCGCGCCCCGCGGCGAGGTTCTTTCGAACCTTCCAGTCGAAGGCCGTCTTCATCGCGTTCTCGACGGCGAGAGCGCCACCCTCGACGAAGAAATAGTGCGGAAGCTCCGCGGGCGCTGCGGTTCGCGAGAGCGTCTCCACGAACTCGGCCATGTACGTCGTGAAGAAATCGGGATTGCCGACCTTCGTCGTCGCCGCGGTGAGCAGGCGAGCGCGCGTCTCCTCGTCTCGCAGCCCCGGGTGATTGAAGCCGAGCGCGTTCGACGCGTAAAAGCTGGTCAGATCCAGGTACTCGCGCCCGCTCTTCGCATCATGGGCGAAGGCACCGCGGCTCTTCTCGAGGTCGAGGACGAGCGGCAAACCCTTGGTCACGAGGTGTCGAGTGATGGTCTCGTGGACCTCCTTCTCTCCGACGGCATAGCGAGGGCACATGCCCTAGTTTTAACAGAAGCCGCGGAACATGCTCGATTTCGCTCCCCACGGCCTCTGACCTATGGCTTACTTCGCCGCGCTCATGGCGGAGATCCGACCGGTCGTCGAAGCGGTTTTTTCTTACTTGAAGGCACACCCGGAGGAGCTGTTGCGCGCGGTCCGCAACGCCATCGCGCTCCGTTTCGGAGTGCCCATCGTCGCCCTCCGGTGGCTCGCCGGGCAGGTCAAAGGTAAGAAAGCTCCCAAGGACATCGAGGTTTCCGCGGTCCCTCCGGGGGTGCGTGTGGCTGCGACCATTGACCTCATGGGCACCCCGGTACGGGCGTCCGGGGTCATCTTCGTGGAGCAGGTCACCGCAGGTCCCGAGGAGCTCAAGCTCGAAATCAGGCTGAGCGACGTCGCGCTCAAGGTGCTCGACGAGACGTCCGAAAGCCCGGTGGCCGCGCTGCTCCGCTCCGGCGCGCTCGACCTCAGCAAGCCCGGCAACCTCGCCGCCTACATGCCCAAGCGCCCGCCGATGTTGGTCGCCGCGAAGGACGACCGGGTGACGCTCGACTTGATGCGCCACCCCAAATTCGCGAAGGACGCCCGCCTGCGCCGCGCCGTCGGTCTCGTCGTGCCGCTCGTCACCGTGAGCGCGATCGAGACCGATCCGAGCCACCTCGAGGTCGCCCTGCGCGCCTTCCCGGAGGGCGTCGGCAAGGTGCTGAACGGCATCAAGCGCGCCCTCTGAAACGGCATCAAGCGCGCCCTCTGAAACGGCAAAAGCCGAGCCCGGTTTCGAGCTCGGCCTTTCGAGACTGGAGCCCGTCGATGACGGGCTCCACCGTTTCACGTCGAGAGCGCTTCGGGTTCTTGCGCCGGGGGTAACCCGTCGCGCTTCGCCTTGAGCTCGGGCTTGAAGTTCCACCAAGCCTTCAGTCGAGCGATGCTGAACGGCCGCGAGTAGACCACCAGGATGCAGATCGCGAGCGCCGCGAACAGGTAGCTCTGCGCGGTGTAGCGATCGTCCACCCAGTAATAGCCCTTCGGGTAGTTGAGGAGGATCGCGCTCGCTCCGCTCGTGGCGAGCAAGGCCGGACCGAGCTCCTTCCTCACGGTGATCAGCGCCGCCGCCGTCATGAAGAACGAGTAGTAGTAACAGGTGAGGTTGGTGAGGCACATCACCATGGGGAGGCTCAGCGGGATCCCGACCCAGAGCAGCTTGGTTCGCCGGAGGGCCCACGCCGTCCAGAGCGCGATGATCAGCACGATCGCCTTGAAAATGGGCTGACGAGCGGCGAAGCGATCGATGCGCCCTTGCTTCCAGCCCTGGAACGGATCGTCGAAGTTGTCGTCGCGCGTGAAGCGCATGCGACCGTCCCAGTCGTGAACCAACATGGTCTCGAGCCCCATCTGGTTCGTGAGGGGAGTGTTGCGGTGGGTCTCGATCGTGTGCTGCCAGAAGAGCTTGTACGAGTCGCTGCCCGAGACCGCGACGCTGAGAGGGACGAGCGTGGCGAGCGCCAGCACGGCGCCTCCGATGAGCTTGAGATGGCTCTTCGGCAGGACGCGAGAAAGCTGGAACGCGGTCTTCTCGCTCGCCCAGCGGCGCATGCTCATGATGAATTGGATGAGGATGATGACGCCCCATCCGAAGAAGAAGATGGCCGGGAAGACGCGGAGCAGCGCCGACCACATCAGGAGATAACCTGCCCAGAGGAACTTCTGCTTCTTGCAGAGGCAGAGCGCGGCGATCAGGAAGAACAGCCAGTCTTGTCGCAGGAAGGCGCCGCCCGTCCAATAGAAGTTCGCGGGCGCGTTGCACCCCCAGAACACGGTGGCGACGGCCATCGCGCGCCAGCCGAAAGCCCACCCGAAGAGCAGCACCGTACCGAGGTGAAAGAGCACGTCGATGCCGGCGAGTAGCTTGAAGAAGTGATCACCGGCGGGGGCGAAGCTGCCGAAGAACTTACCCGCCATGGTCCAGACCGGCGGCGGGTTGTAGCCGTGGTCCTTCATCATGTTTTCCCAGTAGCTGCCCGCGGCAGACTTCTGGAACCAGTCGACGTCCTTCTTGAAGGCGTCCCAGCGATCGGCGGCGAAGTGCTTCTTGCAGTGCTGCGGATCGGTGACGACCTCGGTCGCCTCCATCGGCTTGATCAGGTTGACGCGTAGATCCCTGATCTCTCGCTTCCGCACCGCGGCGCCGCGCCCGAGCTCGATTTCCGCGACCGCCGTGCACTCGTAGAGGCGCTTGTAGCCGACCTCTTTGAAGTACTTCGAGCCGAGGTAGTAGTGATAAAACTCGTGTCGGTGGTAGTACTCTTCGTATCGGACGTTGGGGTTTCCGAAGTCGAAGTACACGCAGAAGCCGAGGAAGGTCATGATGTACGCGACCGTCCGCTTCGTCTTCTCGGGGATGTACTCCCCCATGCGACGCGCGCGCATCTCGTACATCAGTAGGAACGCTCCACCGAGTGTGAGCGTGATGCTGAGGCCCTTCATCAAGGGCTCCCAGACGTCCTTCTGGAAGAGTGGGCTCCTCCAAGGCTCGTAGAAGGGATTGTCGTCGAAGAGCCACCCGAAGGGGGCCAGGTTGAACGACTCGATCACCGCACCGAGAAGCGACATTGCGTCCGCTTCTACCTTAGGAATCAGCCATTTCCCCACTCAAAAACGAAAAATGGGCCGGGTGGCTCGCTTGCCACCCGACCCATTCGTTGCGAATCCCCTGACCCGGAGGACGAGGGGTAAATGCGGGGCCCGATGCCGGCACGATCCACGCGCCAGCGGCCCACGCATTAGCCGTATTACCGGAGTACTAGCCGTTCAAAGACGGCGGCCCGGCGTTTCGCTACGGCTTAGGGCTTACCTCCGGGCTAGGGGTACAACTCTGATTCATCGTGCACTCTCCTCCTCCGGCCTTAGCCGGACGCCCTGGACCCGAAAGCGTCGAGAGAAACACCGTTCATCGGGACTCAATCTCCGCCAACGGTGGTAGGGCGCTTCCGAAAGGGGCCGCCCAATGCGGCCTCGACCCTAATGCAACGAATGGGGTGCTCCCCAAACGGACAAGCCCGGGAACTGATGCTCCACGCTGCACGTTGGTTCAGCAATAACACAGCCTTCTTCCCGCGGCTACTCCACTCCTTCAAGTGATGCGCTCGAGGGCAAAATTAGGCCGCGCGGCCGACATGCGGTCTCAATCTGGGGCTTTGGTTCGCGTCCCCTCGAGCGGGTCGTAGCTCATCTTACAGGGGAGCTTTTCGAAGCCGCCCGCCACCCCGATGAGGGACGTACAGTCCGACCCGTCGACCGCGCTGAACTCGAAGTCCAGGGAGCCCTCGAAGGAGAGAACGTCGCCGTCGGAAGAGCTCAGGCGGCCTTCTGCGTGGTCCTTCCGCGACAGAACGCAGGCGGCGACGCCTTTTTGCGCCGGCACGGCCTCGGCCTCGACGCGGGTGTCGAAGCGGAAAGTGACGCCGTCCTTCTCGAGCGTGCCGGTGATGTCCTCCCGGCCGTTTCGCCAGAAGAGCTCACGCTCGAAGCGCGCGAGCTCTATCTCGAACTTCCAAGGATCGCTGGAACCGAGAGCGCCCTTGCCGCAGCTCGAGCTCGAGAGCTCCGCCACCACCGAGAACGTTCCGAGTGACTCGCCGGGCTCATGGCCGTTCGTGCAGCCGCTGAGCCCAGGAAGGAGCAGGAACGACCAAAGCAAGCGCGCGCGGTGACACACCACGCCTGCCGGATAGCAGACGGATCGCCGCGCGGGCAAAGAAGCGCCGGGCTAGGCGCTTGCTTCAGCTGGCTGCAGGAGCGGCCGGGGCGGTCTCGGTCTTCGCCTTGCGGTCGAGAGCCTGCTGGAGGCCGATGCGGGCGCGCTTGCGGCGGTTCAGGTGCTTGCCCTTGAGGGGAGTGCGCAGCCACTCGTGGCGACGACGGACGTTCCAGATCGAGCGATTAGACATAGGGGGCCGCGTTCTTAGCGAAACCCGGGGAGCCTTGCAAGGCTCGGGGGTATGATTGTCCCCTCAGCGTGACCCAAAGCAGCCCTTTTTCAGCCCTTTGGCCCGCCCTTCCGGCGTCGGGATCCGTGGTGCGATCGCCCCGAGGGTACTCTTACCTCGTGGGTCGGCAGCTCGGCGCCGGATCCTACGGCGCGGTCTTCGACTGCCTGGGACCTTTCGACCAGCCCTACGCGCTCAAGATGTTTTTCGCGGGTGCGCGCCCCTACGAAGAGGTGAGGGCGGACTGGATGCGCGAAGCGGAGCGGCTCTTTCGGCTGCGACACCCGAACCTGGTCTACGTCCACGATTACTTCGAGAGCGAGGGCTCGTTCTGGCTCCTGCTGGAGCGCCTGGATCACACCCTCGAGGATATGCTGGGCACGCCGTTCACCGATCGCCTGATCGTCGACATCAGCCGGCAGCTCCTGTTCGCGATTCAGTACCTGGCCGACAACGACATCGTCCACAACGACGTGCACGGCGGCAACGTCCTCGTTTCGCAGGGGGACGGCCTCACGGTGAAGCTCAGCGATCTCGGGATCGCGCAGGAGCTCTACGGGCGCGCCGGCGCGAAGCCGCAAATCGTTCAACATCGGATCATGGCGCCGGAGGTCGCGGCGGGCGGCTACTCGACGAAGCAGAGCGACCTCTACCAGCTCGGCTTGCTCATGTTCCAGATGCACACCGGCGAGTACCCGCTCGACACCTCGCTCGGGTACGACGCGATCGTGCAGCAGATTCGAGAAGGCGTGCCGCGCCACAAGGCCGAGAGCCTGGGGACGGCGATAGGCGACATCATCGCCGGCATGTTGCGGCGCACGGAGCACTATCGGTACACGTCGGCGCTCCAGGTCTGGGAAGATCTCAGGCGGCTCGATTTTTGGGGCGGCGGTCCCATTTCGAGCAGCGAACACGGCCCTCACTCGCAGCGCTAGCGACGCGCACGGCTACCCGAGCTCGGGGGTCGGCTACTGCCTCCATTTCTGTCGAGCGCGCCGCCCGAGAGGAGGGCGTGGTAGGCGTTGTCGTCGCTCGTGAGCGGCAAATCGACGCGCCCGCGACGGCGGCTCGACTCGTAGGTGGCGAAGATGAGCTCGCTCGCGCAGAGCGCACGGCGCCCCGAAAGCTCGGGCTCTCTGCCCTTTTCGAGGGCGTCGAGCAGATCGAGCATCGCGAGGGTGACCGGCTTGTCGATGTCCGAGCCCTCGTTCGGGACGTCGACGACTTGCCAGTCGGAGTAACCGCGCCCCCAAACGCGGAGCCCAGGCTCGTGGCTCACGCTGACGATCATTCGCCCCTGCGTGCCGGTGAGCTTGATCCAGCACTCCCATCCCGTGGCGGTGCCCGTCGTGAGCAGGCCCTGAACTCCGTTCTTGTAGCGGAACTGGCTGAGCCCCTGGCCTTCGACCTCGACGTCGAACACGTTCGCGCCGCCGCGCTTCTCGAGCTGCCCCATCACCCACTCGACGGGCTCGTCGCCGTTCAAGAAGTTCATCATGTCGAACCAGTGCGTCCCCCAGTCGTAGAGGTTCGGGCACAGGCCCTCCACGCGCTCGAGGTCACCGATGACGCCGTCCGTGACGAGGCGCTTCGCTTCGCGAAAGCGATTGAGGAAGCGGCGCTGATGGTTGATCGTGAGCAGGGTGCCGCTCTCTTCGCACGCGAGGACCATCTTGCGGCACTCGCCGAAGGTCGGGGCCATCGGCTTCTCGCAGTGCACGGCCTTCACCTTCGCCTCTGCGCAGTCGACCACCATGGGAGCGTGAAGGCGCGTCCAGGTGCTGATGCAGACGATGTCCGGCTTCTCCGCGGACAGCATCTCCCGGTGATCCGCGTAAAGTCGTTCGCCCGCGAGGTCGGACTGGAACGCGAGCGCGTTGTCTCGATTCGGGTCCGCGAGCCCGACCAGGCGAACCCGGCCCGACGCAAGGAGCCCCCGCGCGTGGGCGCGAGCCATCCCGAACCCGGTCGAGCCCTCGCTCTTCCACGGGCGTCCACATCCGATGATCCCGACTCGGTAGGGCTCGTTCATGCTCGAGGCTCGAGCTTTCCGGATGCCGGCCGGCCTGGCAAGGGGAGACCCTGCGCCTCGGCGCCGCCTTGCGGTGGCCGAGCTCCATCCACATGACTAGACTCCGACCCTCGAGTCGCCGCAGAGGACCACCAGCATGCACGTTACACTCGTCAAGAAGCGCTTCGCCGACGGCAGCACCTGCAACAAGTGCATCCAGGCCGAAGAGCTCCTCAAGCGCCGAGAGCTCTGGGATCGCATCGACGAGGTCGTTTGGGCGATCGAAGGGGATCCGAGCTCGCCGGGGATGCAGCTCGCCCAAAAATTCGGGATCGAGGTGGCGCCCTTCTTCGTCGTCCGGGATGGGGCCGAGGAGCGCGTTTATACGAGCGCGCTCGAGGTCATCAAGCAGCGCCTGGAACCCGCGAAGACAGGAGAAAAGCCCGCGCCGGCTCCCGCTGCCGCGGTGCTCGATGCGGCCGCGATCGAAGGGCTCACGCAACGCCTCGGCAGCGCCACTCCGCTCGAAATCGTGGACGAAGTGCTCGCCCGTTACGGTGAGTCGGCCGTCATCGCGTTCAGCGGGGCCGAAGACGTGGCTCTCATCGACATGGCGGTGAAATCGGGCAAGCGCTTCAGCGTGATGACCCTGGACACGGGCCGTCTGCACCCGGAAACCTATCGCTTCATCGACAAGGTGAGGGCCCACTACGGCATCGAGATCCGCGCGCTCTTCCCGGACGCGGTGCGCGTGGAGTCGCTCGTCCGCAAGAAGGGGCTATTCAGCTTCTACCAGGACGGCCACGGCGAGTGCTGCGGTGTCCGCAAGGTGGAGCCGCTCCGCCGGGCGCTCAAGGACTACCGCGCGTGGCTCACCGGGCAGCGACGCGACCAGAGCCCGACGCGCACGAACGTCGCCGTTTTCGAGCTCGACGCCGCCCACGCTGGGCCCGAAGGTCCGCTCCTCAAGGCGAACCCGCTCGCCGCGCTTTCGCTCGCCGACACCTGGCAGTACCTGCGAGAAAACCAGGTGCCCTACAACGAGCTCCACGATCGCGGCTTCGTCTCGATCGGCTGCGAGCCGTGCACGCGCGCGATTCGCCCGGGCGAACACGAACGCGCGGGGCGGTGGTGGTGGGAAGAGGCCACCAAGCGCGAGTGCGGGCTGCACCTCGAGAAATGAGTTAGCGCGTCCGAATCAGTCGCTGATGACCTTGGTGCCGTTGCCGCGCACGGCGCCGAGGCTCATCGGCTCGTCGTCGACGGGAGAGCCGCCCACGTAGAGGAACTTGAGCTTCTTCAGGCCCTTGAGGGAGCTCACGTCCTTCACCTTGGTGCGCTTGATGCTCAAGTTCTCGAGGTTCTCGAGCTTGGCGAGCGCGCTCACGTCTTCGATCTGGGTATCGTCGAGCTGCAGCTCCGTCAGGGCCTTCAGCTCCGAGAGCGGCGTCAGATCGCTCACCTGCGTGCGGCCCAAATCGAGGCGATCGAGCTTCTTCATCCCCGCGAGCACCTTGATGTCTCGCACCTGATTGACCGAAGCGCGCAGCGACTCGAGCTGCTTCGCGCCGGCGATGGGGGAGAGGTCGTCATAGGTGCCGGGCCCGAGGAAGAGCTCCTTCAAGCCCGTCATGGGAGTGAACAGGCACACGTCGAGGTCCGAAAGCTCGACCTGCGAGAGGTTCAGTGAGCGCAGGCGCGCGAGATCCGCTTTGGTGATCGGGCCCGACTCCTTCGGGAGCTTCAAGCGAACAGCAGCTTCGATCGCCGGGTTGTCGAAGGAGACCGTCGACTCCTTGGGGCAGTCTTCCAGACGGCGCTTCGGCTTGGGCGATGCTGCAGCCGCGGACGGCTTGGCCTCGGGCTCGGCGACCTTGGGAGGTGGAACCGGTGCCGCCGCTGACACCGCGCTCGCCGAAGGAGCAGCGGGCGCTACGGGTTCGTCACAACCTCCCAGGCTGAGAGCCATGAGAAGCTGGAGAAAGAGCCAGGCGTTGCGGGTCGACGTCATGGATCTCGCAGCGCTCCCCCGGTCATTAGCGGGCCTGCCGGCAACCGGTGGGGGGCATGGGGGTGGGGTGGGGGGTCGCTGCCGGCAGGCCCAATACCCTTGCTAGCATGGGTGCTGGGCCAAAGTAAGACCCGAATGCAATCGGAGCGAAATCCGAGCAGGGCAGGCAAATTCTAGGAAGACCGCGAGGGGGGCGGATTTTCCGAGACCTAGGGACCAGGGCCCCCCAGGGAGGCCTCGCCAACGCGGGTCTTGCCGTTCCCGGGCGAGACGGTTGGGAGACTGGTGATCGAATCTTCACGAGCGATGCTCCTATAAAACAATGCCGGAATCGAGCGGTCACCGACGTCCGTCTGCTCCCGAGGTCGGGCTCTCGGGATGCGAGGAGCCCGGGCTCAGCGTTGCCGGTGGTCCAGAACCCAAAGGAGCTCGATGCGGCAGAGTCGCCAGGGAACCTCCTCGTCGCCTGACTCGTATTCGAGCTCGTACAACCCGAACCCGAGATCGAGCACGAGGTTCGGTTCCCTGCGTCGCAGTCCTACCCTGGCGGTCGAGCTATCGGGGTGTGAATAGGCTTCGCCAAGCCGAAGCAGGCTCGTCCGAACGAGGCCCGGTCGAGTGGAGGAGAGTTCGTCCTCGATCTGCTGGCGTGTGCGACGCACGAGTCGGGGGGACCGATTGGGATCGATGAGGGTCAGCGAATCCGCAAGCAGCGGAAGGAGCTTCTCCACTTCCGGAACGGGGTACCCCTCCAACTCGGACCCACCGAGCGGCGCCACGTCGGCGAGGAGGTCGAGGATGCGGAGCGCCGGCGCGACCTCGACAGGCACTACCTGATCGTGTCGCGCTAGGGCGGCCCAACTCGGGAGGCGCTCGCTGGGGAGGCGTTCGGCGTCGGAGAGAGGGCCGGAACGCCGCCAGTAGCGAAAGTCGCCGACCTTGCACACTCCGACGTTCAATTGGCGGTTCTTGCAATAAAGAATGGCTTCCACGAGCTGATCGAGGTTGCATTCGCCGAGCCCGCATAAGGCACGACGAAGCCGCTGGCCTTCGAGACAACTCCGCTTCACGGCCTCTTCCACCCCGAAGCCGAACCAGGGCCATCCCTCGAAGTCTCGTTCACGGATTTCGTCCGCAATCGCCGGGGTGAAAACGTGCTCGAGGCGCGCGAGGCATTCGTCGAGCGCTTCCTGAGTGCTCATGGCGGGTGGAGGCTCGGAACGCAGCAGCGCTGACGAGAGAGCTTTCACTGCTGGAGCCGAACGCGATGGGGGGAGTCTCGAGGCTTGGTGGGGCGGAGGCGATGCGCAGCCGAGATACAGGCTGACCAGGATGAAGCCCCATCGCCGAGAGCAGACCCGGGGGGACGTCATCGTCGTCGATGTTAGGCCACCGCTCATGCCAGAACGACGATGCACGAAGAGTCCATGGGGGCAAAGCGAGCGGCGTCTCACACGAGTAGCGATCGCGTTTACGAGGAACGGCTGCACGACGGCCGGTCACGGCGAGCACGGCGACGCGCCACTTTCGCATCAGCGGGTGCCCGCGAGGGGATCACCAGAGCGTCCGGTAGGGGGACCGGCGGCTTCACGGATCTCTTCATCTGTCGCTTGGAGCTCGTCAGCACGAAGATCTGGACCTCGCGTTCGACGCACTGCCGAGGGAACGAGCTTTCGCTCGCCAGCGCTCGTCGGCCCGGCAGGATTTGAACCCGGGTGTCAGCCGGTCAAAGCG
>JAEZYO010000377.1 GCA_023419055.1 Pseudomonadota bacterium
ACCGCCCACGGTTCCCGGTTCCCACCCCTAAGGGGGGAACCAGGGGAACCAGGAACTCGACCATGATACTCACGCACGGTCCCACCCCGACTTGCCGTCGCGTGCAACAAGAAGCCCTTCCGCTTCGATGGCGCGCATCGCAGCGTTGACGTTGGCGTTCCGCACACCAGCACCGTCGGCCACCTCACTTACCGTGAACGGGTGGCCACTAGGGGCCGACTCCACGAAGGCGCGCACCTTTGCGAGCTGCTCGGTGGTGCAGCCGGATACCGCACGCTTCCCAGCCGTCCAAGCGACCTTACCGTTGGCAATCTCGATTGTGACCGCGTCGGGGTGGCTGTCTGGCTCCTCGCGCGCCTTCATCAGCGTGAGCGTGCTGGCGGTCACCCGGCCTGTCTTAGCGTCGCGGTTCGGCTGGATCATGATCACGCTGTCCGCCTGTCCCACGCGCTGCGCCGAGCCGCTGACGTCCTCGAGATCCTCGGCTCCGCTCTTTCGGGTGTGAGCCAGGATCCAGGCGGTCGGTTGCGCGTCTGTTCGAGATCGCTCTTGGTCATCGCTCACGAATCCTTTCCAGCGCCGGAAGCGCGTTCCCAAGCCACCACTGCAGCAAACGCGGCGTGTCTCGCAGCCTGCGAGATGTCCCCGTCCTTCGAAAGCTCTCGCACGGTGACCGCGAGCTCGGCGTCTAGCGGGAATCCTTGCGCGACCCAGCCAGCGGCCCGATCGCGCCAGTGGCGCCAACCATCCACGAGGGTGCTCTCGACGAGCATCCGCAGAGAGGGCAGCGCTGAGAGCGCGGGGGTCCTTGCCACGACGCCGGGCCAGTCGCGTTCGACCTCGGAGTAGGGCTCCTCGAGGAGCGGCAGCATGAAGATCCAAGCCTTCGAGCTCGAGAACCGCCCGTCCTTGGCGGCGGGAGAGTCGAGGAGCTTCTCCGCCAGTTGCTCCGCCTTCACGTGCACACCGTCGAGCTCGGTGGCCTGACGCATCTCGGACGAATCAGGTCGCCGATCACTCGCGCCGGGTGGGTGCTTTCTCGTTCTCTTCGGTTTCTGAAACCGGCTGTTTCCTCGCTGGATCCGTCGCTCTTGCCGGCCGATTTCGCCTTGATCCGTTTGGTCCGGGTCGATATCCAGCGCGCTTTCTTGGCCGGCCTCTGCTGAACGGTCGAGGATGGTGCGCCACGGCTGCTAGATGCGGCCGGCGTGGAGGGAAAGAGATGGGAGATCCGCGACAGAAAACGAGCCCGCGTCCGCCGCACCCCGCGACCGTCGCGCAGCGCGCAGGCGCCCGAGCGCCGCACCCTGCGACCGTGCCTCGGGCGTCGATCGTGCAACGGTTCCGAGCTCCCTCGACCAGGGCGCCGCATCCGGCCACCGTCTCGGCTTCGGTGGTTCAGCGCGCCGACAACAACCGGTTCGCCCTGCTCAACCAGGTAACCCAGCAGAACGAGCTCAAGCCCGCCTACGCCAGGAAGTTGAAGGCCGAGGCGGAGAAGAAGGACGCTGAAGCGGCGGCAAGGGAGAAGGCGCGGGCCGAGGCGAAGAAGAGGGCCGAGCTCGAGCAGAAGCGGAAAGAAAAGGCCATGAGAGCGCAGCAGCAGCAACGCGAGCGCAAGGCCGCCCGAGTCGAGCAGAGTGTCGGCTACGAGCAGGACGGCAGCATCGATGGCCGGAGCCACCTTGACCTAGAGAAAGCCTGCCAGCTTTACGCAGGTCAACACGGGGACGATCGAACTCTCGAGCGGAACGTCAAGTTCACCACGGCCATGTCGACGCAGACGGGCCGCACGTGCAGCAGGCCGAGTGGAGTCCTCACTCTCTCCGGCCTGCAGGGAATGTCGAAACGTTTTCCACGGCACGATCAGCGGGGTGAAGCAACGCGAGAGCTGGCCCCCGCACGCTTGCGCCGAAGTGTATGCCACCGCGGCGCTGCTGCAGGAGGAGCCGCAGCTCAAGCTGAAGGAGATTGTCTATTACACGATGGACCGCAAGAGCGAGCTCGTCCCCATGTGCGAGAACTGCAAGCAGTGGATTTCGGGGACGTTCAATCCCTGATCCGGTAACGAAGCGAGCGAGACATTACTCATCAGCCGTGGGTCGACGCCGGTGCCTCGGTTCGGCTTGCGCGTTTCGATACTGAGCGCCTGGGTGCGGTGAAGAACGACGCGGCGCTGGCAGAGTCGCGATGGACGTCGGAGCGTCCGCGTAGCTCGTTCTCCTGCCGCGTAGGTTCCGAACGCATCCGTTGGGGGTTGTCAGCGGCTACTGCCGAAGCGTCCAGAAGCCGGCACGCTCGGTTCAAAGCCTTTTTCGAGCGCCCGGCGGCCATTCTGATCTTCCTGAAGCTCCACGGGAGGCTCGGCGGCGGGAGGCTCGGCGGCGTCATTTCGTCGGTGTCGAACCTCCTGGGGGGTCTTCGGCATTGGATTTCGAATGCCCCGGGCCTCCCAGTAGGCTTGGTGGCTGTCATATCGAATGCCCCGGGCCTCCCAGTAGGCTTGGAGGCTGTCATATCGAATGCCCCGGGCCTCCCAGTAGGCTTGGGGGCTGTCATATAGAAGGCTCGGAGCCTCCCAGGAGGCTCGGAGGCTTCATCTCGAAGGTCTGGAGCCTCCCAGGAGGCTTGCAGCTCTCCTTTCGGCAAGTCTTGGGGCTCCCGGGAGGTCGCGGGCGTTGGCGCAGCCGTTCGGGAGCTTCTCGGCGAAGGGCCGAAACGGCTCGAGCCGTCAGCGACCTTGCGGGGAAGGGTCGATGCCGCGACGCTCAGCCGAGCGAAATCCAGATGTCCTCGTTCGCGCGCGTCTCGCGGATCTGACGGCGGAGCACCGGCTCCGAGGGCTCGATGAGCGAGCCGAGCGGCGTACCGAGCTTGTCGAGCTTCATCACCTCGCGCGGGAGCACACTCCCCTGCTCCCAGTCGCGCGATGAAGCGGCGCTGGCCTGAACGTAGAGGCTGTGATCGAACTTGGCGCGGCGCGGGACGCTGCGGTCGTGAATGTGCACCGTGGGGAAGAACAATTGCTGCTCGTCGCGCGAGGTGAAGGTGAGCGCCATGGGATGGATCTCTGCCTTGCCGGCGGCGAGCTGGAAGACGGCGAAGCCGTAGTCGGTGTACGCGGGAAGTTTGCGCCAGACGGAGGTGTCGAGCGCGAAGCGGGGGTCGAGGCGAGCGAAGTCGGCGACGGTGGGGACGAACGAAGCGTCGAACGCGCCGACCTTCTGGACCGGCAGGTAGGCTGCTGGTTGGGGCGCGCCGAAGGACTGGAACGCTGCGCGCGAGATCGGGACGGGGAAGCAGCGTGCGAGGTCGAGGAAGAACTCCGGGTAGTGTTCGAGATCGAGGAAGCGCACATCTGGCGCGGAGCGGGCGACGGGGAGCGGCAGAATCATCGCCACCTCGCTCGGCGTGTCGAGGGTCATCGAATAGACGAGGAGTTGCTCGCGGCCGAACCGGCGCGCGAAAATCGATGTGGCCGAAACCCGCTCAATCACGCCGGAAAAGCAGCACATGAGGTGACGAGCCTAGCTCACCCGAGAGGCGCTGCGGAAGCGGCCCCACTCGCGCGATAGCTCGAAAGTCCGCGCATTGTGCCGCTCGCGGCTCCCAGCCTACACTCGACGGATGAGCGATGGGCTGTCGCGGCTCGACACGCGGCGCCTCGCTGCGATCATCGACGCTTCGAGCGATCTCGTCGGTGTCGCGGGGCCGGACGGCAAGACCTGGTTCTTGAACCGCGCGGGCCGCAGGCTGCTCGGCTTCGGAGAAAAAGAAGATCTCTCCGAGCTCACGATCGAGGGCTACCACTCTGCGGAGGCGGCGCGACTCGTCCGCGAAGAAGCGATACCCGCGGCCCTCGCGCAAGGGGTGACGACCTTCGAGAACACGTTCCAGCACCGGAGCGGGCGCAACATCCCGGTGTCGCAGATGCTCATCGCGCACCGCGACGAGCAGGGCAAGCTCGAGTGCTACTCCACGGTCGCGCGCGACAGGTCCGAGCAGAAAGAGGCCGAGGAGAGCCTGCGCGCGAGCGAGGAGCGCTTCAGGCTTCTGCTCGACGATCTCCACGTCGGCGTCGTCGTGCAGGACGCGGCCGCCCGCATCGTCGTCAGCAACCCGAAGGCGCTCGAGCTCCTCGGCTTGACGCAAGATCAGCTGCTCGGGCGGACGTCGTTCGATCCGCGCTGGAACGTGATCCGCGAAGACGGGAGCGAGTTTCCCGGCGAGCAACACCCAGCGACGACGGCCATCCGCACGGGCAGGCCGGTCCGCAACGTCACGATGGGCGTCCACCGACCGGCGAGCAACGACCGGATCTGGTTGTTGGTGAACGCGGAGCCGCAGCGCGGCTCGGACGGCACGATCCGGCGCGTGGTCTGCACCTTCAGCGACATCACCGATCGAAAGAAGCTCGAGGACTCGTTGCTGCAGAGTCAAAAGCTCGAAGCGGTGGGGCGCCTCGCGGGAGGCATCGCGCACGACTTCAATAACCTCCTGACCGTGATCATGGGCTACGTCGAGGACATCGCCGGCACCCTGCCCGAAGGCACCCGCGAGCGCCACGAGCTCACCATGGCGCTCGAAGCGAGCCAGCGCGCGGCGGGCCTGACACGCCAGCTGCTCGCGTTCGCGCGCCGCCACGTGATCGCGCCGAGGCTCGTCGATCTCAACACGGTGATCCGCGACCTCGAGCGCATGCTCGTGCGCCTGATCGGCGAGCACATTCACCTCCGCCGGCACGAGGCGGCGGGGCTCTGGCCGATCAAGGTGGACCCGACGCAGATAGAGCAGGTGATCTTGAACCTGGCACTGAACGCGCGGGACGCGATGCCGGAGAGCGGCTCGCTCACCATCGAGACCGGCAACGTCGTGCTCGACGACGACTACGCCGCGGCGCACGCCGGCGTCACCCCCGGGGAATACGTCATGCTCGTCGTGAGCGACACCGGGACGGGCATACCCCGCGAGATCCAATCCCACATCTTCGAGCCGTTCTTCAGCACCAAGGGCGCCCGCGGCACCGGACTCGGCCTCGCTACCGTGCACGGGATCGTCAGGCAGCACGGCGGCCACATCTGGCTCTACAGCGAGGACTCGCGCGGCACCGCGTTCAAGATCTACTTCCCGCGCGCGGCGGTCAGCGGGGAGCCGGAGGGGGCGGCGAAGATCCTGTTCAAGCCGAGGGTGCGCGGCGGAGAGACGTTGCTGTTGGTCGAGGACGAGGAGCTCGTCCGGAGCTACGCAGAGCGGGCGCTCGAGCGAGGTGGTTATCGGGTCCTCAGCGCGAGCGATCCGCTCGAGGCGCTGAAGCTCGCCGAAGCGCACCGCGGCACGATTTCGCTGCTCGTCACCGACGTCATCCTGCCGCACATGAGCGGGCAGAAGCTCGCGAGCAGGCTGGTCGAGCAGCGGCCCGAGCTCCGGGTCTTGTTCGTCTCGGGCTACACCGAGAACACCATCGCCCATCACGGCGTGCTCGATCCCGGAATCGCCTTCCTGGCGAAGCCCTACACGCCGGCGGATCTATTGAAGCGCGTGCGCGAGGTCATCGACGAGGGCGCCTCGGCGTGAACCAGGGGAGGCGGTGGAAGCGCCCAGGCGAGAGCTCGGTCGCCTCTTCAGCGGAGCTCGGCGACGGAGCCGCCGAACATCCGCTCGAGGCCGCCGAGGAACGCGTCCGTCGGGGTGATGCGCGTGCCGTCGAGATCGAGCACCGCCTCCGCCCCTTCGAGCTCGAGCACGAGCTCCACCGGGCAAGACCCCGGGCTCGACTGCAGGAGATCGCGCAAGGCTTCGATGTCACGCCTCGCCGTGCGCCGCGCCGACAGGCGAATGCACACCGCGCGCGTGTTCTTGAGCGCCGCGTCGGCGAGGAGCTCCACCGAGTCCACGAGCAAGGTGGGCTCGGGCTCCTCCTCGGGCTCGTCGGTGATGGGGTAGCTCACCTTCCCCGCGAGCAGCACCGGATCGCCGGACGTCAAAACGTGCGCGTAGGTGTCGATGCGGTCGCCGCGGACCTTGGCCTTCACGCGACCGTACATATCCTCGATTTCGAGGAAGGCCGCGCGCCCGCCCGCGCCGCCCTTGAACAGGCGCTCCTGATAGTTTTCGACCATCCCCGCCACCGTCACCATGCTCCAGGCTTGCTCGCCGGCGACCTTGGTCGTGGCGATGGCGCCCAGGCGGCCGAGCTTGCTCGCGTAGCGCGACATGGGGTGACCCGAGACGTAGCAGCCGAGCGCCGCCTTCTCGCGCTTCAGGATCTCCATCTTGTCCCACTCGCTCGGAGTGGTCGGGTACTCGCTGCGCTCGGACTGCTTGATCGCGCCGAACAGGCCCATCTGCCCGCTCTCGCGATCGCGGCTCGCGCTGCGCGAGCGCTCGAGCGCTCGGTCGATGGCGGCGTAGGCGCGCGCCCGCGTGATGCCCGTGGGCTCGAGCGTGGTGTCGAAGGCGCCGCACTGGACGAGCGCCTCGAGCACGCCCTTGTTCAGGCGCTTGGCGTCGACGCGGGACGCGAAATCGAAGAGCTCTCGGAAGGGGCCGCCCGCCGTGCGCGCCTCGAAGACGGTCTCGAGCGCGGCCTCCCCCACCCCGCGGACGGCGCCGAGCCCGAAGCGGATCTGCGGGGTGAAGCGGTCGCGCAGCTTGCCGGTGCCGCGCGTCGCGCCGTCACCCCTCGGGTTGGCGTAGACCACCGTGAAGTCGGTCTCGCTCGCGTTGATGTCGGGCGGGAGCACGGCGACGCCCCAGGCGCGCGCCTCGGCGATCGTGCGCACGACCTTCTCGATCTTGTCCTTGTCCGCGGTGAGCGCGGCGGCGAAAAACTCCGTCGGGTAGTGCGCCTTCAGGTACGCGGTCTGGTACGTGACGACGGCGTACGCCGCGGAGTGGCTCTTGTTGAAGCCGTACGAGGCGAAGCCCTCGATCTCCTTGAAGATCGCGGTCGATTTCTCCTCGTCGACGCCCTTCTCCTTCGCGCCGGCGATGAAGGTCGCGAGCTGCTTCTGCATCTCCTCCGCCTTCTTCTTGCCCATGGCGCGGCGTAGGAGGTCGGCGCCGCCGAGCGTGAAGCCGGCGAGCTGCTGGGCGATCTGCATCACCTGCTCCTGGTAGACCGGCACGCCGTAGGTGGGGGCGAGCGCGTCGTCCACGAGCGGGTGAAGCTTTCGGATCGGCTTCTTCCCGTGCTTGCTCTGGATGAAGTCCTGGATCATGCCGGTGCCGAGCGGACCGGGCCGGTAGAGCGCCACCACGGCGACGATGTCTTCGAAGCAGTCGGGCTTGAGCTGGCGCAGGAGGTTCTGCATGCCGCTCGACTCGAGCTGGAAGACGCCCGTCGTTTCACCGCTCGCGATGAGCTGGTAAGTCTCGCGATCGTCGAGCGGGACGAGGCCCAGATCGAGCGGGTTGTTCCGGCGATCGGGCCGCGCGTTCACGAGCTTCTGCGCGATGTCGATGACGGTGAGGGTCTTGAGACCCAGAAAGTCGAATTTGACGAGCCCGGCCGCCTCGACGTCGTCCTTGTCGTACTGCGTGACGATGGTCGCGTCGCTCTTGAAGCAGGGCACGTGATCGGCGAGCGGGCCCTCGCTGATCACGACGCCCGCCGCGTGCATGCCCGCGTGGCGGGTGAGCCCCTCGAGCTTCTTGCTCTGATCGACCAGGAGCTTGACGCGCTCGTCCGACTCGTAGAGCTGCTTGAGCTTCGGCTCGACCTCGAGCGCCTCGTCGAGCGTGTAGGTCTTACCCTGCCCCTTGTCGGGGATCATGCTCGCGATGCGCTGCGCTTCCGCGGCGGGGATGCCGATGGCGCGCGCCACGTCCTTGATCACGCTGCGCGCCTTCAGGTTCTGGAAGGTCGCGATCTGCCCGACGCTCTCCTCGCCGTACTTCTGCGAGACGTACTTGATGACCTCGTCGCGACGCGACATGCAGAAGTCGACGTCGAAGTCGGGCATGCTGACGCGCTCCGGGTTCAGGAAGCGCTCGAACAGCAGGTTGTACGGGAGCGGGTCGATCTCGGTGATGCCGAGCGCGTACGCGACGATGGAGCCCGCGCCGGAGCCGCGGCCCGGACCGACCGGGATGCCGCGGGACTTCGCCTCGCGGATGAAGTCCCACACGATGAGGAAGTAGCCCGGGTACTTCATCCCGACGATCACGTCGAGCTCGCGGTTCAGCCGCTTGACGTAGGCCTCCTCGTCGACGGTCTTGCCGAGCTTCTTGAATTCGGCAAAGCGACGCTCCAGGCCCTCGCGCGCGACGTGGCGGAAGTAGCCGTCGGTGTCGTAACCCTCCGGCACCTTGAAATGCGGCAGCATGGGCTGCCCGAGCGTCAGCTTGAGCTCCGAGCACATCTCGGAGACGGCGAGCGTGTTCTTGAGCGCCTCCGGCAGGGCCGACCAGGTGGAGGCCATCTCCTCCGGGCTCTTCAGGTACATCTCGAAGCTGCCGTGATGCAGCGGCTCCGCCTCGGCGTAGGTGCGCCCGAGGCGCACGCATTCGAGGTAAACCTGGGCGACGCCGTCGTCTCGCCCCATGAAGTGCACGTCGTTCGTCGCGACGACGGGTAGCTCGAGGTCGCGCGCCGCCTTGACCAGGATGTCGTTCACGACGCCCTGCTCGGGGAAGCCGTGATCCTGGAGCTCCACGAACAGCCGCCCCTTCTCGAAGACGTCGCGGAGCTCGCTCAGCGAGGAGAGCCCCTGCTCGGGCCCGAGCTCGAGGACGCGCTGCGCGAGGACACCACCGAGGCAGCCGGTGAGCGCGACGATGCCCTTGTTGCGCTCGGCGATCTGCGAGATCGAAATGCTCGGCCCAAGCTCGCTCTTCGGTCGCAGGTGCCCCTCGGAGACGAGCCGGATGAGGTTCTTGTAGCCCTCGTTGGTCGCCGCCAAGAGCACCAGGTGGTCGACCGCCTGCTGCCCTTCTCGCGCGACGTTGACCTCGCAACCGAGGATGGGTCGGATCCCTTCCGCCCTACAGCTATTGTAATGGCGGATAGCGCCGTACATGTTCCCGTGGTCGGTCAGGGCGACCGCGGGCATGCCTTTTTGCTTCGCCGCTTTGGCGAGCGCCGAGAGCTTCACCGCGCCGGTGAGGAACGAATACTGGGAGTGGCAGTGGAGATGAACGAACTCGGGCGTCATCGAGACCTTCGCGCCGGTGCGCGACAGAGAACGTGTACCTTACTTCGCTTCATGAAGTTGCCGTGCGCGGACAGATCTTGACCTACCGGCCCACCGATTTTGCTCGACCGGCGCGGGCGACTTCTCGGACTTGGACTTTTCACCCTTAACGGATTTGAAGCCGGACCGCCCCTGCACCGTCCATCTCGAAAGCGAGAGGATCGGTAAGGCCCCCGCCCTTGCGCTCGTTATACCGTTTGGACTACCGCTTGAGAGAACGGGCCGTCTCGACCCGTCTCTACCGCCTCTAAAGAGGAGTATCGAATCCATGCTTCGCAGCAAGACCTTGGTTTTCACTCTGGTGAGCGCCGCGCTCGCGCTTCCCGCCATCAGCGGTTGTTCGACCTCTGCGTCGTTCAAAGCCGGAGGCAACGAAGCTGCGAGCCCGCCGCCGCCGCCTCCTCCGCCCCCGCCGCCGCCTCCTCCGCCCGCTGAAGAGCCGAAGGCCGAAGAGCCCAAGAAGGAGGAGCCGAAGGCCGAGGAGCCCAAGAAGGAAGAGCCGAAGAAGGAAGAGAAGTCGACGGCCGTCGTCAAGGGCAACAGCATCCAGATCCCCGGCCAGATCGAGTTCGATACCGGCAAGGCGACGTTGAAGGCCGGCGGCGAGAGCGAGAAGGTGCTCGAGCAGCTGAAGCTCTACCTCGAGCAGAACCCGCGCGTGACCAAGCTCCGCATCGAAGGTCACACCGACAATGTGGGTAGCGCCGAATCGAACCTTCAACTTTCCGGTGAGCGCGCCCTCACGATCAAGGCCTGGCTCATCTCGAAGAACGTGAAGAAGGAGCGCCTCCTCGCCGTCGGCTTCGGTCAGAACAAGCCCGTCGCCGACAACGCTACCCCGGAGGGTCAGGCCAAGAACCGGCGCACCGAGTTCCGCATCGCCGAGCTCAACGGCAAGAAGTA
Organism: Pseudomonadota bacterium; assembly: GCA_023419055.1. The sequence continues at coordinate 10,098 of JAEZYO010000377.1, forward strand.
CATGGGCATGGATCCGACGGGCGGAGGCAAGGTCTTCGAGTAGTCACTTTCGGGAAGCTTTCGCGAGACTCCGGCGCTAGAAGGGCCGCCATGCGCCGCGGGTTCGTGCTCTTGAGCTTCCTCACCGTCGTCGGGTGTCAGTCGCAACCCGAGAACGTTCGTGAGTGGCGCGCCTCGGACCACGACCACACGTCCGAGCCGGGAAATGATCAGGTAGCGGTGCCTCCCGACGGCGGCACCGCACCCGAGCTCGCCGCTCACGGGCTCGACGAGGTCACGCTGGTGGCCTGGCAGCAAAACTGCACCCGCTGTCACGGCGTCATCGGCCGGGGTGACGGCCCGCAGGGCCCGTCGATGAAGGCAACGGACCTGACGAACCCCGCGTGGCAGCGCTCGGTGAAAGACGAGCAGATCGCGCGCGCCATTCGCGAGGGACGCGGCCTGATGCCGCCGTTCGCGCTTCCGGAGTCCACCGTCACCGGGCTCGTGCGGCTGATCCGTTTGCTGGATCTCTCGCGCGCCGAACGGCACTCCGACGCGGGAGCCTCCGACGCAGGAGCGTCTGACGCCGGCGCGAGAGACGGCGGCCCCATGAACGTGGGAGCGCCGGACGCCGGTGGCACAAAAGTGAAGAATGTAGGGAGCGCTGCCGCGAGCGCCTTACCCCCTACGCCGCAGCCAAAGCCACCAGCGCCCGCGTCTTCAGTCCCATGACGTCGCGCGGCCTTCTTTCCACGCACCCGGCGAGTGATGAACGATGACCCGCGAAGCGTGGACTCGGAGGCTCGCCGCGCTGGTGTTTCTCACTGGGATCGTTCTCGCTTTCGTGACCTTCGCGGAGAAGGTCCGACACGAGAACACCTTGATCTTTCGCTTCGATCCTGATTTGTCTGCAAGGGTCCGGCGCCTGACCGCAAGCTGGATACCCGTCGGTGAGCTCGAAGCCACGGGTGGCGTTATCCTGAATTTTCCAGGTGGGCCAGGTCGAGAGGTGCGACAGGTGGTGTCGGTACCTGATGGCGAGTACATGATTTCGATCGAGGTGGAGCCGAGAAGTCTGGTTGAGACTTCGCACGCGCGTCGCGTTACGCTGACGGGAACGGAGATCGTCATCCCGATCACGACTCGAGGCTTCGAGTGACCCAGGCTCCCCCGGAGATCAGAACGCAAGCCCAGACGACCGGCGGAGAGCGCTCCGAGGACGTCGTCGTGGTGGTGCTGAACGGCGCAGCGCGCGGCACGCGCGCGGCCCTGCGAGAGAAGCTCTCGGTCGGCAAAGCCACCGACAACGATCTCGTCTTGCCCGATGACACGGTGTCTCGTCACCACTGTGTGATCGAGCGCAAGCCCGAAGGCTTCATCGTTCGCGATCTCGGATCGACCAACCACACCCGCGTCGGCCGCACCGTGATCCGTGAAGGGCGCATCGAGTCGGGCGCCACCATCACCGTGGGCGCCGTGGATCTCACGCTCCGCGCCGAGCCTGCGCGGGCGCACGTGCTGCCGAGCGAGTCGAACCATTTCGGCGACATGCTCGGCCCGAGCCTGTCGATGCGCACCATCTTCGGCGTGCTCGAGCGTATCGCTCCGACCGACGCGAGCGTGCTCATCGAAGGCGAGACCGGGACCGGCAAGGATGTCATGGCGCGGGCGCTCCACCAGCAGAGCGCGCGCAAGGACGGGCCCTTCGTCGTCGTCGATTGCGGCGCGGTGAGCTACAGCCTGATCGAGAGCGAGCTCTTCGGGCACGAGCGCGGCGCCTTCACGGGCGCCGTCGCCGCGCGCCAGGGCGCGTTCGAGCTCGCCGGTCGCGGCACCCTCTTCCTCGACGAGGTCGGCGAGCTACCGCTCGACGTGCAACCGAAGCTCTTGCGCGTCCTCGAGACCGGCGAGTTCCGGCGCGTCGGCGGCAACAAGGTGCTCACCGCCGACGCGCGCATCGTCGCGGCCACCAAGCGCAACCTGCGTGAAGAGGTCGAGCGCGGGAAGTTCCGAGAGGACCTCTATTTCCGGCTCTCGGTCGTTCCCGTCACCGTCCCTCCGCTCCGGAGCCGGCGCGACGACATCCCTGCCCTCATCGAGCGCTTCCTCGAAGTCGCCCGCAAGCGCGACCCCGCCGCAGCGGCCATCACGATCAGCCGTGAAACGCAGTCGGCCCTGGCCGCGCACGACTGGCCGGGCAACGTGCGCGAGCTCAG
>JAEZYO010000421.1 GCA_023419055.1 Pseudomonadota bacterium
GGCAAGAGCTGAGTCACGTTGCTGCTCGAAAATACCGGGTTCCAATGCTCGTCGGTGGGAAGCTCGACGAGGATGTTTCCGCCCTTCGCGTTCGTGCCTTCCTGGGGCGGCGCGCTCATCGAGGTGCCGCACAAGAACTCTGCCGTGTCCCCGCTGTAGAGCGGCTGGATCGTGCAGCCGCTCACCGGGAGCGTGGCGCCGTTGGTGGTCGGGCACGTTGCGACCTGCGAGCCCACCGAGTCGATGACCGATCCCGGAAACGCGGCGAGCCCGAAGTTCACCTCGCCCGCGAAGGCGTTGATCATGTTGCGGAGCGCGCAGCGCGCGTGACCGTTCCGCGTGTTGGCGTAGCCGCACGAGTTCGTCGATCCGACGTCGCTCGTGTTCATCGAGAGCGAGGTGTCGAACGCGATCATGAAGTACGGCCGCGCGGGCTGCGGCCAATCGACGGGGTTTGCAGAGCGACACTCCGCGGGCTCTTCGGCTCGCGCCGTTGAGCTCGAGAGCAAGCACAGCGCCCCGACGAGGAGGCAGCACCAACCAGACGCACGAGCGAGCGAGCGGTTCATATTGATCCCCGAAACCAAATCGAATCGATAGTACGGAGTCGATTCGCGGTTCGTCGATACCCAACTATTTACCGATCGCTCTCGCGCGCTCACGCTGAGTGAGAAGTCTCAACGGCAGTGCCATCTCTCGAGATCACGCGCGCGTGGAGTACTCACGATCGTCGTCGAGAAGAAGAAGTCGCGCCTCCCACTCATTCGAAGAAAGCATCTCTCACTCGACGGGGCGCGCGAGTTTGCGCGAAGAAGCGGGTCCGCGTTCTCGCGCTCCGCTCAGCGATGCGCTGGCCCTTCCGGCTCGAGCCGCCGGAACGCCGCCGCAGATTTCCAGCACCTTTTCCCGTCGACCCCGCCCGGCCCGCGAACCCCTGTGGCCGCGGCGACGAGCGAGCACTAGGAAAACTTCCATGTCTTCCTACGATCTCGTGGTGCTCGGCGGCGGCAGCGGCGGCGTCGCCGCTGCGAGGCGCGCCGCGCGCTACGGCGCGAAAGTCGTGCTCGTCGAGAACAAGAAGCTCGGCGGCACGTGTGTCCACGTCGGCTGCGTCCCCAAGAAGATCACCTGGCACGCCGCCTCGATTGCGGAAGAGCTCGTCGACGCGCGCGATTACGGCTTCGATCTCGAAATCGGCGGATTCGATCTCGGGCGCTTGAAGGAGCGCCGAAATACCTACCTCTCTCGGCTCGAGGGGATTTACGCGGACAACCTCGAGCGCGAAGGCGTCGAGGTCGTGCGAGGTAGGGGGAAAGTGGTCGACCGGAACAGCGTGGAGGTCGACGGCAAGCACCTGTCCGCTCCCCACCTCTTGATCGCGACCGGAGGTCGGCCTCACGTTCCGGCGCTACCGGGCGCCGAGCTCGGGATCACGTCCGATCAATTCTTCGAGCTCGAGCGGCTGCCGGCGAGCGTGACCCTGATCGGCGGAGGCTACATCGCGTGCGAGCTCGCCGGGATGTTCCACGCGCTCGGAGTGAAGACCAGGGTCATCATCCGTCGCGAGCGCCCGCTCGCGCATTTCGACGCGATGCTGGGCGAGGCGCTCGCGCAATACTGGCGTCGCAGCGGCATCGAGCTCGTGAGCGGCGTCGACATCACGGGGCTCGCCAGGGGCGAAGACGGCATCGGGGTGCTCGGAGACAAGGGCGAGCGGCTCGCACCGAGCGAGCTCGTCGTGTGGGCCACCGGTCGCGACCCGCTGACGGTGGAGCTCGGCCTGGAGGAGGTCGGCGTCCAGCTGGACCGCGACGGACACGTCGTGGTCGACGATTTCCAGGTCAGCTCCGTGCCCGGGATCTATGCGGTCGGTGACGTCACCGGGCGCTGGGCGCTCACGCCGGTCGCCATCGCGGCGGGGCGGCGCCTTTGCGATCGACTGTTCGGCAACCAGCCCGACTCGCGGCTCGACTATGACTTCATCCCGACGGTCGTCTTCAGCCACCCTCCGATCGGCGTCGTCGGCTACAGCGAGGTGGAAGCGCGGGAACGCTTCAGCGACGTCAAAGCGTACGCCACGCGCTTCACGAGCCTCTATCACGGCGTGACCGAGCGAAAGTCGCCCACCTTCATCAAGCTCGTGGTCGCCGGCCCAGAAGAGCGAGTCGTGGGGCTCCACGTCTTCGGCCTCGGCGCGGACGAGCTCCTCCAGGGCTTCGCCGTCGCGATCCGGATGGGCGCGACGAAGCGCGACTTCGACAGCACCGTGGCGATTCACCCGACCGCGGCCGAGGAAGTCGTCACGCTACGCTGAGTCACCCCGCGTGAGCCCGCAGCTCGGACAGGTCTGTTTCAACGGGTCGCGCCGTTCGAACCAGCCGCGTCGTGCGTCTGGTGCATCGAACGTCTTGCCGCAGCGCGACGCCCGAACGCTTCCTCGTACTTCCCAGGATCGCTCATCGCCGAGACGAAGAGTCGGGGCCTGCGAGACCCCGACTCTAGGACCTCGTCCTCGACGTCAGGTCACGGCTGCGCGGAGGCAGCCACCGTCACCGCCGCCGGAGCAGCAGCCGGAGCCGACTCGACCACGGGCGCCGGCCTACCGGCGCGCGGGAGCTGCACGGCGGGGTCGAAGACGCGGGCCGGCGGCTCCTTGATGTCCCAGACGAGACCGACGGCCTGGAACGCGCGCAGGATGTAGTAGGTGAAGTCGTACTCCCACCAGTAGAAGCCCTGGCGCGTGGAGTTCATGAAGTAGTGGTGGTTGTTGTGCCACCCTTCGCCCATCGTGATGATGGCCAAAAACCAGTTGTTCTTGCTGTCGTCACCGGCCGCGTAGCGCTGCTTGCCGAGCATGTGCGAGAGCGAGTTGATCGTGAAGGTGCCGTGCCAGAGGAGGACGGTCGAGAGCACGAACCCGATCAGGAGACCCGACCAGCCGAGCGCGAGCCAGACCACGACGCCGAGCACCACCGCGGGGAGGAGCGACAGCTTGTTCAGCCACACGAGCTCCGGGTAGCGCGAGAGATCCTTCACGCGGGAGTAGTCGGTGTCTTCGGTCCCGGCGAACAGCCAGCCCACGTGCGAGAACCAGAAGCCTCGACGCGAATCATGGGGATCACCGTCCTGGTCGGAGAGCTTGTGGTGGTTGCGATGATGCGCGGCCCACCAGAGCGCGCCCTTCTGCGCGCTGGTCTGCGCGAGAAACGCGAGCAAGAACTGGAACACGCGGCTCGTCTTGTACGTGCGGTGCGCGAAGTAGCGATGATACGCGCCGGTCACGCCGAACATACGCACCCAGTAGAGCGCGACGCAGACCGCCCAATCCTGCCAGCGCGTGCCCGTGAAGAACGCGAGCAACGGCACGAAGTGCATCAGCACGAACGGGATGCTGCCGAACAGCTGGGAGTACAGAAACTTCTGGAACGCGCTCTTGGGCGCGACGTGCGGGAGGCCGGCGGGTGCAGGATTCACGGCTTGAATCTCGCATTCCGACCACGATCGCTCAGTCATGTTTGTGTCACATCCCGATCGCATGGCGCGTAGCGCCACGGCTGGAACGCCGGCCAACCGGAGAGCCTCGCCCCCACACCCCATTGGGTGAAAAGGCCGATTTTCGTGCTGGTTCGTCACGCGGCCGGCTTGGCGCGCCGCGTCGAGCGCCCTCGAGCGGATCCTCACTCGGCCGCTTGGCCTCGCGCCGTCGAATGACGCACCGGGCCGCGCTTACGACATGCCTTTCGACGATTTCGAACCAGACAAGCGAGAGCTTTGGCGCAAAGCTCGACCGAATCGGCCACATGAGCACTCCTCTGAAGATCGGTGTGATCGGCGCGGGGCAAATCGGGCATATCGCCTGCGAAGAGATCTTGCGGCACCCGGACGCGCGGGTGACGGCGGCGTCGGACCTCGACTCCACGCGGCTCGACCGGCTCGCCGAGCGCTTCGCGATCGGTGAGCGCTTCCTCGATCCCGAGGCGCTGCTCGCTTCCGACTCCGTCGACGCCGTCTACATCGCGACCCCGAACGTGTTTCACGCTCCGCTCGCGCTCGCCGCGCTCGAGCACGGAAAGCACGTGGTCCTCGAGAAGCCGTTCGCGATGAACGCGGCGGAAGCCGAGAGCGTCGTCGCAGCCGCGCGCGAGTCAGGGCGCGTGTTCACGCTGGGCATGAACCAGCGCTTCCGCGCCGACGTGCAGCGGGTGCACGGGCTCGTCGCGAGCGGCTCGCTCGGCAACGTCTACCACGCCAAGGCGTACTGGCTGCGCCGAGCCGGGATCCCCAAGCTTGGCACCTGGTTCGGCAAGCGGAGCCTCGCCGGAGGCGGTGCGCTGCTCGACATCGGCGTGCACATGCTCGACCTCGCGCTGCACGTGACCGGAAACTTCCGGCCCGTGGCCGTGAGCGGGCACGTCCAGACCGTCTTCGGACAGCGCGGGCTCGGAGAGGGCGGCTGGGGCTACTCCGACGCCACGGAGACCGGCTTCGACGTCGAGGATACGGCCTCCGCCCTGATCAAGTTCGAGAACGGGGCCACGCTCTCCCTGGAGGTCAGCTGGGCGGCGCACCAGGCGGAGAACACGCGCTGGAACCTCGAGCTCTTCGGCAGCGACGCCGGCGCCTCGTGCTACCCGGCGACGCTGTTCCGGAGCGGCCAGGACGGCGACTACGTGGTCCAGCAGGAGCTCAAGGGAGCGCTGCGCTACCCGCACTCGAGCCGCTTCGCGAACTTCGTGAACGCCATCCTGGGACGCGAAGAGCTCTGCGTCACGCCGGAGCAGGCGCTCGTGGTGCAGCGAGTCCTCGACGCGATCTACGAGAGCTCCGCGAGCGGTCGCGAAGTCTTGCTCGGCGGCTTCAGCGCCGGCGCAAGAACAGGTTGAGCACCAGCGTGAGGAGCAGGCTGATGACGATGCTGGTGACGATCGGCGCGTAGAGCGTGAAGCCCTTGCGCTCGAGCACCAGATCGCCCGGCAGCCGCCCGAGGCCGAAGCGGCCGCCGATGGTGAACGCGGCGCCGAGCAGCACGAGCGCGGCGCCCACGAACATCAGAACTCGACCGAGCTGCGACACGCTTCGAACCTAGCACTTTGCGCTCGCACGCGACGCGGAAAGAACCGCGATGGTCGCGCGAGTCGCGGGTCGGGTTTGTCGAGGCGTACAAACTTGGTGGATCACGAGGCAAAGTAGCGCGGCCTGCGCAGTGAATTCCAGAACGGTGCTGGTTGACGGAGGTTCGGACGAGACGAACTTCTGATCTACCGCCAGGCGCATGGCCGTTCCTCAGTTCACCCAGCTCGAGCGCCACACGCGCGCCGAAGCGCGAGTGGGCACGAGCCTGTGCAAGAAGTGGCGACTCGATCGCCTGCTCGGCACGGGCGGCATGGCCTGCGTCTTCGCCGCGACTCACCACAACGGGAGCCGTGTGGCGATCAAGATGCTGCATGCGGAACTTTCCGACTCGCAGGACATCCGCGAGCGCTTCCTGGAAGAAGGCTACGCCGCGAACCGCGTCGGCCCTCCGGGCGTCGTCACGGTGCTCGACGAAGGCGTGAGCGAGGACGGCTCCGTCTTCCTCGTCATGGAGCTGCTCGAGGGGCAGACGCTGGAGCAGCTCTGCTCGCTGCGGCGGCCGCTGCAGTTCGGCGAGGCGCTGCGCGTCGCCGACGAGGTGCTCTCCGTGCTCGAGCGCGCTCACCGGAACGGCGTGATTCACCGCGACATCAAGCCCGAGAACGTGTTCGTCACGACGCGCGGCGAGATCCGTCTACTCGATTTCGGCATCGCTCGGATGAGCGAGTCCCGCCGCACCCACCCGACCGAGATCGGCTCGGCGATGGGCACGCCCGTCTTCATGCCGCCGGAGCAGGCGCGCGGGCGCTGGGAAACCATCGACGGTCGAACGGATCTGTGGGCGCTCGGCGCCACCTTGTTCTGGGCGCTCTCCGGCCATTTCGTGCACGAGGCGTTCACGGTGAACGAAGAGCTCTTGCTGGCGATGACGGAGCCGGCGCGATCCCTCGGCGCGGTCTTGCCCGGAGCGCCGCCCGAGATCGTGGAGCTCGTCGATCGCGCGCTCGCCTTCGCGCCCGGCGATCGCTTCCCCGACGCGACGGCCATGCGCGCAGCCGTCGAGGAAGTGCGCGAACGGCTCACGCTGTTCGAAGAGTATCCGACGCTGATCCCCGGCGCGGAAGCGTCCATCCCCCTGGCGAACGCTCCGGAGCACCGAGCCTCGGAGGCCGCTTCCTACGTGCGCCCGCTGCTCGCGCTCCCGAGCTCGATGCGGCGACCGAAGCTGCTCCTGGCG
>JAEZYO010000506.1 GCA_023419055.1 Pseudomonadota bacterium
CCGAGCTCCTGCAAATCCAGGCCCTCCACCTGAAGGTGCGCTACGCGCCCCACGAGCACAGCCTGGCGGTCGACGAAATCGCGTTCATCGACCTGCTCTCGATCAGTCCCATCGGCTCGGAGTCACCCGTAGCGTTTCGTATTCGCGCCTACGGCGATCGGCTGCGGGACGACAGCTGTCGGAGCGGTGACAGCTGCTTCATTCATGGTCTCGATCTTCGTCTGGGCGCAAGCATTGCTTCCCGCGACCGGGCGCTCGCGCTGTTCGTGCTGCCCGGCACTTCCGTCACCCTCTCCGGTGACGTCGATGGCATCGACGGTAGCGTGGTGCGCTGGGCGCTCGGCCCCTTCGGCGGCGTGCGGCTCCGGCTCGCCCCCACCTTCGTGGGACTCGTCACCGGAAACCTCGACTACCTGCCCTGGCAAGATCTACGAGTCAGCTACGACGCTCGCGCCGAGATCCGCTGGGGGCTCTCGCGGGACGTGGCCCTCTCCGTCAACGGCCGGGCGCAACCGCTGGCCGCCGAGGGCGGGCTTACCTCCTACGTCTACTTTTGACCGGTTCCGCCAGGATGGTGGCCCTATGGCTATCGGGGAGCTGGCAAAACGCTAGCGCTATGCTGACCGTGGCCCCAATGCCGCGCGCACGCTCATCGTCGGTTCGCAAGGGCGGAGCCCCTCGGAAAGCTCCCGAAGGGCTCGACAAGGTGCTGTTCATTCGCGTGAACAATGAGCTACTCGACAGGCTCGAAGAGCTCCGACGGAGACGGAGCGACCAGCAGCGAGGCGTCGTGCTTTCCACGGCCGATGTGGCGCGCTCGATCCTTGGGGAAGCGATCGAACGCGAAATCGATCAGGAGACGACGTGACGGCTCAAAACGGCGCGCTGGCAGGACTGAACCTCGCGAAGGAAACGCAGCAACCCCTCTTCCGCTCGCCACCAATGCCGGGTCGGAGACAGCTCACCTCGACGACGAGTCCTTGACGTGACGGTGGTGACCTATGCCTTGGAGCAGCTGTTCGTCGATCAGGACCGCGACTGGGTGATCGAGACCATCGCCCCAGTGCTCGCTTGGGTTCCGGGGAAGAGCAGGAGCAAGCAGCAGCCGTTCCGTTTCGACATCGAACACAAGCAGAACAAGGCTTCGAGGACGGTGAGCGTCGACCTCGCGTGGGATGAAGCCAAGCTCGAGCACCTCGCTCCCGGTGTGAAGGATACGGCCCTGCCCTTCGCACGGGTCGCAGCGCTCTGCGCGAGCAGGTCACGGAGCTTGCCGCATACGGGCTGACCTTCGTCGCAATTTCGGTCCTCATGCCTGGTCGTCGGGTCATCTCGATGCAGATGGGCGTCGCACCGGACATCCTCTTCGATGTGACGCCAGCCGCTCTGCGGGGCGTCGAGACTGCCGGTCGCTCGACGGGCGGCCAGAGCGCCTTGAAGGTCGTGCGAAACGGCTCACCGGCTACGAAGACTAAACCGGCGACGCCCGGAAAAGCCTCCAAGCTGGCCGCACGGCCCGATCTGGTGGAGGTCCACCTTTCGCTCTGGTGTGCATCTCCAAGGATCAGCATCATGGAGCAGTTGAAACCATGACGTCCGTCGTCCACGACGTGTACCAGGTGAACCTTGCCAGCAGCGGCAAGCTGAAGCTGCGCGCGAAGGGGCTACTCGCCGAGGGAACGGACGATGCTGTGTTCGATGCATGCGTCCTTCTCCACGAAGCCGCTCGGATTCAACGGCTCGCCGTTGAATCATTGCCGGCGTGCCCGCCGATCACCCGACTCACCTCCGCAGTCGAGGAGTGCTGGTGTTACGTAGAGGGGCGCGATCCACCTCGAGCGGCGGAAGCATGGGGCGACGTCCTTCGAGCACGGGAAGGCATCGAGCCACGGGTCGCCGAATCTGTCCTCTCTCGTCTCGAACCTCGCTACAAGGCGGCTCAACAGGAGTTTGCTCAAGCCGTCCACTCGTCGGCGACCCTGCTCGCCATCCGAGGAGCAGGCGCCTTGTCGGGGCTCATGCCTGTGGAGCTGACGAAGGCCCGGAAGGAGCTCGCGTCCGTTCTTGCGAAGTTTCCGGGAGCCACGAGCTTCCGTTGGATGCAGTACCGGCTCGCTGAAGCGGACGACAAGAAGAGGGACGCCTGGGAGGCCCTGGCTCGATGTCGACGGCTCGCGCCCGACAACCCAAGGTTTCGGGCAATGAGCCTTCTCGTGGCAGCGTGGGCCCTGCCAATGGCTGGCGCCGACGAGCAGCTCGCGAGCGTGCGGGGTGTTCTCGCTCGCTCCGAACCCGAGGTTTGCCTGATGTATGCGCTTGCCGAGATCAACCTCGCGCGGAAGGCGGAGACGGCGGACCGGAAGCTCCGATGGAACCGTGCTCGTGAAGCAGCGGACGCGGGGATCGCGCGGGCCACCAGCGAGGGGCTCCGAAAGCATTTGAAGGCGGCACAGCTTCTGCTCAACGAGTTGCTTGCTGGCCGTAAGCCGACGATCGAGATCCTTTACCTTGCCGGCCTGACGGAGATCGCATCGACAGCGAAGGCCAGCGCCGACGTCATCGACCTTCTCACCGCGCGTGGGCGTAAGGAGCCGGACGTTGTGAATAAGGCTGCGTGACAGCGTGAACGAGCGCGGCAGGAACAGCCCGCGCTACGAAGCGCTCGTCATGCCCGTGATGCCCGTGCCCATCGCGCAGACGAACGCCTCGAAACGTCCGTGACGGGGGCGATCGCTCCAGCATGAACCAGGACATGAAGGCGGGGTACCGAAGCTGGACCCGAAGCGCACGCAACCCGGGTCGAGTCGTTGCCCACGCGCGCGGGGCGAAGATCACACGATCGAGGCGATATTGCTGCTCGGCCAACCTGCCTCACCGGCACGGTTGCTGCAGGCTCGACGGTGGAAGCCAAACCCAGAGAGTGTGCGCTTGCCCATCGCAGAGTCTTTTGCCGATCGGACCTTCACGCGCGCTGCTGGAGCCCCGCTGGTCGAGCGCAACGAGCTCCGCCTGTTGGAAGACGCCACGGAGAACTATCCCGCCTGGCTCGAGGCGATCGGTGACGCTCGCAGGCACGTTCACTTCGAGAACTACATCATTCGCGACGACGACACCGGCGCGCTCTTCGCCGACGCGTTCCTGGCGAAGGCGCGCGAAGGCGTACGCGTGCGCGTCATTTACGATTGGATGGGCGCGCTCGGAACCACCTCGCGAGCCTTCTGGTCCCGATTGCGCGCAGGCGGCGTCGAAGTGCGCTGCTACAACCCGCCGCGGCTCACCGCACCACTCGGCTGGCTCAGCCGCGATCATCGCAAAACGCTCGAGGTCGACGGCCGCATCGCCTTCGTCTCCGGCTTGTGTGTCGGCAGCGACTGGGTCGGCGATCGTGAGAAGCTCGCTCCTTGGCGAGACACCGGCGTGATGCTGCGCGGACCGGCGGTCGCAGAGGTCCAGCGTGCCTTCGCCGAGGTCTGGGCCACCATGGGCACCCCGATCCCCGCCGAGGACCTGCTCGGTTCAGAGGCGCTGTTCGGCCAAGAAGCATCTTGGGCGGGCGATACCGCAGTCCGCGTGGTCGCCACCTCGCCGGCGAGCGGAGGCCTGTTTCGCGTCGACAAACTGGTCGCCGCGCTCGCTCGGCACCGCTTGTGGATCGCCGACGCCTACTTCGCGGGTACCCCCGTCTTCGTCGAGGCTCTCTGCGCTTCCGCGAGGGACGGCGTCGATGTGCGCCTGCTCGTCCCCGGAGAATCGGACATTCCTATTCTCAAACCCCTGTCCCGGGCGGGCTATCGCCCCCTCCTTCAGGGCGGCGTGCGCGTCTTCGAATGGAACGGCAGCATGATGCACGCCAAGACCGCCGTCGCCGACGGCCTCTGGGCGCGCGTGGGCTCGACCAACCTCAACTTCGCCAGCTGGTTCGGCAACTACGAAATGGACGTCATCGTCGAAGACGCCGACTTCGCCCGCTCGATGGAGCAGGCCTACCTCCGCGATCTCGGGAACGCCACCGAGCTCACCCTCGACGCCGAGCTCCGCACCAGCCGCTCACAACCGGTTCAACGCCGCAGCCAGTCTCGTAACGGCGGCAGCGCCAGTCGAGCGGCGGCGGGCACCGTTCGAATCGGCAACGCCGTGAGCGCCGCCTGCACCAATCGGCGCGTCCTCGAGCCGGTAGAGGGGCGCCTGCTCGGCGCGGCGGGCGCCATCCTCCTCACCACGGCGATCCTATTCGCGCTCTTTCCCCGCTTGGTGGCCTACCCACTCGCTCTGCTCCTCGCCTGGCTCGCGTTCGCCTGCTTCCACAAGAGCTTCGGGCTAGGAGCCAGAAGGCGCCGGGCGAGATCCATGG
>JAEZYO010000547.1 GCA_023419055.1 Pseudomonadota bacterium
GTCTACAGCTGCGGTGCGGTCATCCACGGCGAGCACCTGCTCTTGCCCTACGCCATGAGCGACTACGCCAGCACCTTCTGCACGATTCCGCTCGGGCCGCTGCTCGCGGAGCTCAAGGCCTCGGAGGTTTGAAGGCACCTTCGACGTCGCAGGTGACGGGGACACGATATCGGCCATAATCGGCCCCCTATGCTGCGTGCCCTCTCCGCCGGTCTGACGTTGGCTCTCGTCGTCACGGCCTCACCCGTCTCAGCCGAGCCTGGCAACGGCGAGCAGCAGGGCGAGCGCGAACCTCGGGGACGAACGGACGTCTACCGTCCGCTCGTCCCCGCGGACTACGGCATCGTCGGCTTCCTCGGCGCGATCCGCTTCTACTTCGCGTTCACGGAGCCACCGAGCTCACCGACCTGGAGCGGCCCCGTCCTCTTCGACGAGTCGCTGCGTGACGGCCTGCGCGCGACCAGCGAAGACGGTCGTGAGACCGCGCGCCTCATGAGCGACGTGCTCGTGGCCGGCTCGTACGTGTGGGTCGCGAGCGACGCGCTGATCGCCGGCGGCTTCGGCGAGAACGCCGATTGGGGCTTGAAGTGGAAGCTCACGGTCATCGACCTCCAGGCCCTGGCGCTGAGCGCAACCGTCACCGAGGTGATGAAGGCGCTCGCGCTGCGCGAGCGGCCGGACGCCAAGCCCTGCGCCGCGGACCCCGACTACAGCACGAGCTGCGGCGTGGAGATGAACGAGAGCTTTCCGAGCGGCCACAGCTCGTCCGCGGGGGTCGCGGCGGGGCTCGTCTGCACGCACCACCTGGCACTCGGGCTCTACGGCTCGACCGCGGCGGACGTGGGGGCGTGCGTCGGGAGCTCAGCCGTCGCCATCACGGCCGGCGCGATGCGGATCGTCGCGGATCGTCACTACGCGACCGACGTCGCGGCCGGGCTCCTGATCGGTGGGAGCATCGGCGTCGCCTGGCCGCTCTGGTTCCACGCTCCGCGCAAGAGCGACGCACCGAGCAGCGCGCAGGACGACTTTCGCTTCACCGTGCTGCCCGTCGCGTCGCCGACCGCGCCGAGCCTGCACGTGCTCGGCGAGTTTTGACCGTTCAGCTTCCGGATGCGAACTTCCGCCGCTGCGCTCGGTTTTGAAATCGGCAGAGTCCCCGCGCGGCGGGGCGGGGCAAGGATGCGAAGTTCGGCCGCTGACGCTCGGTTTTGAATCGGCAGAGTCTCTTCGCAGCGAGGTGTACCTCGGGCGTACCGAGAAACCCTGGTATTTCGAAGCGCAACGAGACGCCTCGCGACAGCGAGAGACTGCGAAGATCAGGCGATGGTTACACCCCGGGGCCCCACCCCACCCACTCGTCGACTATTTGACGACGATGATCACCTATCTCTGCCCGAGCTGCGACATGGCGAAGAGCGACGGCATGGCGCAGGTCGAGACGGCGACGTTGTCGAGCTCGAGCGTCTGATCGCTCGTCGCCCGGCGACGACACGCCGCTCCCGCCCGCTCCCCTGGAAGAGACGCCGCGCTCGCCAAGTACGGGCTTTTCACCTCCTGGCTCGCTGCGCGAGAACGGAACCCGAAGCCGAGTCCGAAGACGCCGAGTCGCTACCACTGCGAGATCACCAGGCCCGAAGCGGCGCGCAAATTGCTGAATAAGATCAAAACGATGCCCGTCCGACCGAGTTCGACTTCGTCGGACGCCGAGCGCAACCCTCCCTATCTCGGGCGCTCGCGCGGGCTCGTCGAAAAAGTCCTCAGCGAAAAGCGCCTTCTCCCCACCTATCGTAGCGCCGTGCGTCACCTTCGAAGAACGGGGAGCCTCCGATGATGGCACTGATCGGCGCACTCGCGGCGCTGATCGCAGCGCTCGCGGTCGCCCTCACGTGGCCACGCCTGGTCCGCGCCAGGAAGCGGCGGGAGCGCGAGCGGCAGCGGGCGCTCGATCGCGCGCGGCCCGGCGAGATCTACGTCGCCGCGGAGTGCTGCACGAGCTGCGGCGTGCCGGCCCTGATCGCGCCGGAGCTCTTCGAAGACGGCGCGCCCGTGTGCCACGTCCGGCGCCAGCCAGAAACGGTCACCGAGCTCAGAAGAGCGCTGCGCGTGTTTCGGCAACAAGATCTGAGCTGCATCCGCTACCGCGGCGCGCATTCGCGCGTGCGCCACGTCTTGGAGAAGGTCGGCTGCAGCGCGCACGCCGACCTTCCTCCGGCGAGCCCTCCGCCGCCCGCTCAGCCGGCGTCGATATTGACGCCGAGCCTCTCGCGGAGCGCGAGATACTCCGGGCTGAC
Source organism: Pseudomonadota bacterium (assembly GCA_023419055.1). The sequence continues at coordinate 2,292 of JAEZYO010000547.1, forward strand.
CGAGTAGATCAAGAGATCCCGGCAGCGCGTCACGGTGTCGGTGCCGCCGGGGCGCGGCTCCTCCGAGCGGATCAGCGTGCAGGCGGTCTCGAGATCGTGGCAGAGCGCGAGGCCGGAGCGATCCGCGGCCTGCTCCGCCGCGGCGAGCCAGCGCTTGAGATCGAGCGAGGCGCCGTCCTCGAGCAGCTTGCGCACCGAGTGCAGCAGGTGATCGCGCTGCTCGCCCGTCGCGCGCTCGCGCAGCACCGCGAGCGCCTCTTCGACCGGCGCCTCCATGTCCCCCGGGGCCGGGAACCTGGGCTTCATCAGGCGCATGGCCGCGAGCATCCAAGCCTTGAGCGTGGTCGAGTTCGGGAGGAGCGAGCGCAGGTAGAGGCCTGGCATCATGTTCGCGAGCTCGCGCCCGGCGTAGAACGCCGCCTCGGTCGGGCCGATGTTCTCGAACGCGCCGGCTCCGAGCAAGACGCTCGGCGGCGTGGTCGGGAGCAGCGTCACGATCGAGGGATCTTCCGGGTTCTGGTACACGCGCGGGTTCGACACCGGCAAGACGTGTGAGCCGTAGTGGAAGGCGAACACGAGCCCGTGCGGGTACTGGCTGACCTCGAGCACGTGTTCGTTGCCCAAGCCGTAGGCCTGGGCTGGGCGCGTCCTCACCGCGTGCGCGAAGGGCTGGAGGAGCGCGAGCAGGTTGCCGACCAGAGGCTCGCAGTCCTTCGGCATGACGAGCTCCATCCACTCGGCCATCGTCAGCTTGCGACGGGCCTGCGGCGGCTCTGCTTCACGGAAGCGCGCGAAGAAGCGGCTCTCGTCGGGCTGCGCCTGCCGCAGGAGCTCGAGCGCCTGGCACACGAGGAAGGCGCCGTCCGCGCGCCGCGACTCGGTGTAGATCTTGCGGAGGAGCTGGTACGGCTCGGGGCGGTAGGGGTCGTGCTCGATCCAGCGCGCGAACGCCGGCCCGGACTGCTCGAGGGTGGCGTTCGGATCGTTCGCCGTGGTGCGAGCGACGCGCTCCACGAAGCGCGGCTCTCCCGGGCTCACCTCGAGCGCCGATTCGTACACGCGGACCGCCTGTCCGTGGCTCCCGAGCGTTTCGTACGTCGCGCCGAGCTCCTCGAGCACGGGCAAGAGCGGCCGCCGGTCGCCTCCCTGCTTGGCGATGTTGGCCGCCTTCAGCTTGAGGAGCTCCTTCAGGCCCTCGGCGTCGCGCAGCCGGCGCCGGCGCTCGATGGCCTCGTCCAAGATCGTGACGTTGTCGGGGTCCGCCGCGACCGCGCTCGCGAGGAGCTCCGCCGAGCGCGCTTCGTCGCCGAGCTCGCGAGAAGCGACGAGCGACGCCGCGTGCAGGTATTTCGCCTTCTGCTTGGGCTCGGTGACGACCCCGGCCAGGCGCTCGATCACGCCGATCAGGCTCGGCCAATCCTTCTCCGTGCTGTAGAGCTGCATCAGCCGCGCGAGGATGGTGCGATCGTTCGGGCGATCGCCGAGCGCCGAGAGCAGGCAGCGCGCGGCGTAGTCGTTGTCGCGGAGCTGGTTCACCGCGACCTCGGCCATCGCGAGCAGGATGCTGGCGCGCTCCTCGCCCTCGACGAGCTGGAGCTCGCGGTGGCGCACCTCGAGCGACGCCGCGGCGTCGTCACGCTCGAGGTAGACCTCCGCGAGCGCGGTGAGCGGCTCGCGCGCCTTCGGATCGAGCCGGCTCGCGCGCTCGAGCTCCGCGATCGCCTCACCGTAGCGGCCGAGGCGCTTCAAGCACTCGCCGAGGCGGCCGCGGGCCGTCGCCTCTTCGAGCGTGCCGAGCTCGGCGCCGTGCTGTTCGAGCAGACGCTCGAGGATCTCGATGGTGCGCGACGGCGGGCCGTGCTCGAACATCACCTCGCTCGCGAGCTCGAGCGCGGCGGCGCTCTCCGCGAGCCGCTCGAGGTGCGCGTCGATCGCCGCGACGGCGCGATCGGTCTGCCCCGCGTGGGCGAGCGAGTCGACGTAGACGAACAGCGTCTCGGCGGCGTCGTCCGCCGGCAAGCCCTGCAGCTGCGACACGACCGCGTCGAGGCGCTTGGCCGCCTCGACGAAGCGATCCTCGGTCCAGGCGATGCGGCCCACGACGCGCAAGCCGTCGAGGTTGGTCGAGTCGAGGTGGAGCGCGAGCTGCGCCATCCGTGACGCGCGCTCGTCGTCACGCAGGTGACGGTGGCACACGAACGCTATTTGCCCCGCGATGCGGGCGCGCGCGTGGTCGCCCTTGGTACTCGCGAGCTGCTCTTCGAGGAGCTCCACCGCGGCCGCGTGGTTGTCGCTCTCGAGGTACTTGGCGAAGAGCTTCTTCGCCGCGGAGGGGTGCTCGGGGTACGCGTCGAGCGCTCGCTTGAGGCGCTCGATCGTGCCCGGGACGTCGCCGCTCTCGTCGAGCAGCGCCGCGGCGCGCAGGTGCTGATCCGCCTTCTCGGCGGCCGAGCTGGCGCGCTCCGCGAGCGCGTCGATGGCGTCGAGGGCGCTCTGCGCGTCACCCAGGCGCGCCTTCAGTCCGGCGAGCGCCGCGAGCGCGCCGGCGTGACCGTCGGCGATGGTGAGCACGGTCGAGAGCCGGTCGGCGGCGACCTGCGGCTGTCCGAAGCGTTCGTCGAGCAGGCGCGCGAGCGCGAGCCCCACCTCGACGCGGTGCGCGTTGTCCTGGCTGATCTCGAACTGTCGCTCGTAGAGCTCGAGCAGCTCCTGATAGCGCTCGGCGCGGCGGTAGTGACGCGCGAGCTCGTTCGCGGCCGTGGCGCGCTGCGGGTCGAGCTCGAGGACCTTCTCGAGCGCGTTCGCGGCTTGGGCCGGGTCGAGGAACTCCTCGTCGTACACGCCCGCGAGGCGCTCGTAGAGCGCGACCCGCTGCCGCCCGGTGACGGCGACCTCGAGCTCGCGCTCGAGCACCTCGACGAGCTCGCGGTAGCGACCGAGCCTATTCAGGACGCGGTCGAGGCCCTTCAACGCGTCGACGTGCCGCGGGTCCTCGGCGAGCGCCTCACGGTAGAGCTTCTCCGCCGGCTCGAGCTTGTTGAGCTCGAGCTCGTAGATCTCGCCGAGCTCGAGGCACTGCTGGATCTTCGCCTCGCCGGTCAGCGCCTTCACTCGCCCCTCCAGGATCCTGAGCGCTCGCTCGGTCTCGCCGCGCGCCCGGAGCAGGTTCGCCAAGCCCTCGGCGGCGCGCCCGTGACCGGGATCTTCGGCGAGCACGGCGTTGAACAGCTCCTCGGCCGCGCTCGGGTTGCCGAGCTTGTTGGCGAGGATCTCCGCGGCCTCGCTCTTGAGCTCGCGGGCGGTGGCGGGCGCGGCGATGTCGGCGCGATGCACCAGGATCTGCCCGAGCTCCACCCAGCGCTGGCCCTTGCGGTAGAGGTCGGCGAGGGCCGCCAGGATCGCGTCGTTGCCCGGGTCGAGCGCGAGCGCGTTGCTGAGCACCGGCAGCGCCAGGTCGGCTCGACCGAGGCGCGTCGCGTACCACTCGGCGACCTTCACGAAGATCGCCGCGCGTGTCTCGTCGGGCGCCTCTGCGGCGGAGGCTTGCGCGCTCTCGAGCACGTCGGCCCAGGTCTTCTGCTGATCGCCCGCGGTGCGCTCCACGGCGCGCGCGAGGTCGAGCCCCGGCTCCGAAACGAACGCCTCGACGTACGCCACGCTCGCCTGCTCGGCGTCCTTCAGCTCCTTCTCGTAGATCTCGCCGATCTCCGCGAAGCAGGCCGCGCGCTGGCTGCGGGAATCCACCTGCTCGGTGCGGCCCAGCAAGAACTCCACGGCCTCCTCGAACTTGCGCTGGCGCCGCAGCAGGCGAACGTGCGCCGAGGCGCTCGAGGCGTCCCGCGGGTCCTCTTCGCACAGGCGCTCGTAGAGGCCCGCCGCGGGCTCGAAGCGCCCGGCCGCTTCGTAGAGGCGCGCGGCGCGCTGCAAGAGACCACGGAGCGCGCTCTCCGCGCCGACCACGCCGCGCTCTTCGACCACCGTGACGACGTTCTCGAAGCCGGCCGCGACGCGCGCCGGATCAGCGCCCAAATCGACGGTCGCCTCGAGCTCGGCCGCGAGCTCCAGATCGAACGGATCTTCGCCGAGCACGACGAAGCGCCCCTCGAGGCGGTCGTCGCTGACCCAGCTCGGCGGACGCGTCGAGGTGCGCCAGACCCGACGCAGCGTCTCGAGCAGCTCCGAGCCGTTGCGCGGGCGCGCCTCGGGCTCGATCTCGAGCAACGTCGAGACGAAGGTCTCCACGTCGGGCGCGATGCCGCGCGGCGCCGCGAACGAGAGCGGCTCCGGCGACTCCGTGAGGTGCGAGACCACGAGCTCCGCCGCGGATTTCCCCGTGAAAGGATCCTTGCCGGAGAGCAGCTGATAGCAGAGGACGCCGAACGCGTAGACGTCGCTCTGAGCGGTCGCCGCCCCGCTCTTCAGCTGTTCGGGCGCGATCGCCGTCAAGTAGCTGCGCGAGAACTCACCCTCTTCACAGGGCACGGCGGGACGGAGCACGTGCGACCCCGCGTCGAGCAAGAGCACCTTCGGGCTCGAGCCCGAGGCTTCGCGCACGAGCACGTTGTTGAGGTGCAAGCTGCCGTGACAGAGCCCTGCCTCGTGGAGCGCGGCGAGCGGCTCGCCGATCGCCCACAGCAGGTTCAGCATCTCGTTGAAGTGACGCGGCCCCGTGCGCTTCAGGAGCTCCGCGAGCGTCTCTCCTTCGAAGTAGTCGCACGCGACGCCGATCGCGTCGCCGAGCACGGCACCCGCGCGCACGTTGGTCGGCAGCGCGGCGTGGCTCACGCCCGCGACCAGGCGCGTCGCGACGAGGTAGCGCTGCACGTCGCGTCGGGCCACGCCCTCGACCAGCTTCACCCGCAGATCACGGCCGTCCACCGTGGCGCGGCACACCCGCCCGCTCGGACCACGCCCGAGCTCGTCGTCGATCTTGAAAGCGGCAATGACGCCGGGAGGCACGCTCGGGCGGCTCGGCGGGGCCGCCGGGACGACGAGGCGCTTCTGGCGGGAGACCGCCACCGCGTCGAGCAGCGCGGCCACCGCGTCCTGCTCGACGCAGCGCTGGGCGAGGGCGCGCGCGATCGCGCTCTTGCCGCTGTCGCCGTTCGGAGGTTCGAAGCCGAGGAGGTCGCGGCTCAGAGCCTCGAGTTCCCCCTGGTCGTAGAGCCGTTCGAGTTCGGTGCTCAGTTTTTCGACGATCATGGTTACGGGCAGGCGCCTCGAAATTCCGATAGCAGCCACGCATCGGGACGACCAGCCTCGACCTTCCCCACACGCATCCCGCTTCGAGCCCAGCGAGCGAGCCTTCCGTCACAATCAGAAAATCACAGCCGCACGCGTGTCGGATCTACTCACGAGGTGCAAGCTCACTCCCAGCCCACCTTGAGGCGCCGGATTCGATGCTCTCCGCTCGGCGCCGCTTCCTCGAACAGGATCTCGTCACCGCGGAGCGCGGGGCGCTGATCGGTCACGCTACCATCGGGCAAACGCAGCAGCGTCTTCGGCGTCCCCAGGCGGCCGCGCCGGCGCTCGAGGACCGAGAGCTCGGCTCGATTTTCCACCGTGGCGAGCACCGCCACGCGCTCGATCTCGGGCGCGCAGTCGAGGTCGAGCGCGGCCGGAACGCCGCTGCCGAGGGCGACCCGCGCAGGCGAGCTCTTCCAGCCGCCGGCCGCGTCGAGCACGCCGAGCATCAAGGCGTGCTCGCCTCCTGCCTCCGCGCGCTCGAGCCACGCGAGCACCGTTTCGTCGCCTCGCCGGCAGAGCGCGGGCGAGAACGAGTGAGCAGGGGTTTCGCTCAGGCGAAGCTCCTTGCCCTCCGGCGCCGCACCCTTCGCAGTGAGGCGCAGGCCATGAAGATCGGCCTGCTCGCCCGCCGCGCCGTTGCTCGAGTCCGACCAGACCAGGAGGGCGCCGCTCGCGTCGCCGCTCAGCGTGAGCTCGGACGGCACCGCTGGGGCTCGCGTGAGCCGCTGCTCGAGTGACACGCGGTTCAGTCGCAGGTCCACCTTCGCGGCGTAGACCTCTGGCGCCCCGCTGCGCTCGTCGATCCAGCCGACCACGTAACCGTCGCCGACGAAGGCCAGCGAAACGTCGCTCGCTCCGCCTTTTTTCCGCGTCAGCATGCGCTGGTCGAGCTTTTTCCCTTCGGGAGAGAGCAAGCTCAAAAAGACCTGCGGCTCTCCGCCGTCGAAGCCCACCCAGCCGAGCACGCGCTCTTTCGCGTCCGCCTTCGCCGGGACGAGCGAAAGCCCGCCGAGCGAGTGCGCGCGGCGCGAGAGCTCCACCGGAGCGCTCAGGGGAGCGCCGCTCTGGCCGTCGCTCGAGGGAGCGAGCATCAAGTACGAGCGCTCGGGATCGAAGCGGCCGTCCTTGGCCGGCGTCTTCAGGCGCGCCCAGGGCGTGCTCGGATCGAACGCGGTGAGCCAGGCGACGAGCCCGCCGTTCGCGCGCCGATCGTACGCGATCACGGCGAGCGGCTCCGTCGTGGCGAGCACGCTCGTCTCCTCGATGCGGGGCGCCGGCTCGACGCCGAGCTTCTCGGCCGGCGCCTGCCAGGCCGCGCTCTTCGGTTCGAGCTCCGCGATCATCACCTTGGCGGGTGACGTGTTCTGCGCGGTGAGCGCGAAGCAGCTCTTTTCGAGGCAAGTGAGGCCCCAAGCGAGATCCGCCGTCTCCGACGCGAGCGCGGAGAGGCGCAGCGGCTCGTACGCCGCGACGTCGAGCGAGGGCCCGAGCGTCAAGTACGCGGGCCCGACCGCGTCCCGATCGCACTCCGCGCCCCGCACGCACGCGGGCCCGAGCGTGATGAACGACACGCCGCGCGAGCTCGCCGTCACCTCGGGCACGGAGCCGTCGTCGCTGTCGTACGCGACGCGCGCGC
>JAEZYO010000601.1 GCA_023419055.1 Pseudomonadota bacterium
ACGCGCGCCGCGCGCCGCAGAGTGGTTCCGAAACCCCGAGCTAGCCGACTCGATCGCGGCCATCGCCGAAACTCGCGGCTCTTCCTTCTACGAAGGCGCGCTCGCTCACCGTATCGCGGAAGCTGCCCGCAAGGACGGCGCTCTCCTCGACCGCGCGGATCTCGCGTCCCACGAGGCGACCTGGGTGGAGCCGCTCGAGCTCGAATTCCACGGAGCGCGTGTGTGCGAGCTCCCGCCGAATGGTCAGGGCCTCGCGACGTTGATCGCGCTCGGGGTCTTGCGCTCATTGCCGCTGGCGAAGCTCTCACCGGATGATCCCGACGCCGTACACCTGCAGATCGAGGCCATGAAGGTTGCTTTCGACGACTGCAGGCGCCACGTCGCCGATCCTCTGCGTATGCGCTTCTCTGTCAAAGAGCTGCTCGCGGAGGCTCGCCTCTCGGCGCTCGCGTCGAAGATAGAGCTCGACCGCGCGGCGCCGCCGCCGCCGAAGAAGGCACGCGATCACGGCACGGTCTACGCGGCGATCGCCGACCGAAGTGGTCGCATGGTGTCGCTCATTCAATCGAACTACCTGGGTTTCGGCTCCGGCGTGGTCGTGCCCGGGACGGGCATCAGCTTGCACAACCGCGGGCTCGGGTTTTCTCTCGACCCCGCGAGCCCGAACGTCGTTGCGGGTGGCGCTCGCCCGTATCACACGATCATGCCCGGGTTCTTGCTGCGAGACGGGCAGGCGGCCATGAGCTTCGGGGTGATGGGCGGCCACATGCAGCCACAAGGCCACGTTCAGCTCGTCACGCGTATCGTCCTCGCGCGCCAGAACCCCCAAGCCGCTTGCGACGCACCGCGCTGGTACGTGAGCGAAGACGGGGAGATCGGGCTCGAGCCCGAGTTCTCATCCAACGTCGCCGCGCGCCTCGAACGGCGAGGCCATCGTTTGATGAGCGCTCCTCCCCGTCTGCTGTTCGGAGGTGCGCAGGTCATTCATCGTCTCGAGCAGGGGTACTGCGCCGCCTCCGATCCGCGCAAGGACGGGCAGGCAGTCGCCTCTTGAGGCGCGCGCGGAGACGAAGCAGGGCACACTGCTCCGGGCGAGGGCGCGCTCGTCATCGGTTCGGCGCTCGACGCCCTGGCCCAGGTAGCGTGAACGACGTTCTTTCAAGCGGCGGCGCGCTCGACGCTCTCGGGGGCGCGCAGCTCCTCGGGTTGCGAGATGCGCGCTTCGAGGCGCGCCAACTTGCGGCTCTCCGGCCTGAGCGCCCAGGAGGCGAACGCGACACCGAGCAACACGAGCGGGACCGCGACCTTGCCCGCCGGATCCCCGACGCTGGCATGTGAAAATGCGGCGCCCGTAAGATCGAAGACGATCCCCGCGTACGCCCACTCTTTCAGGCGGGGCAGCCGCGGCGCGAGCAGGGCGGCCGCGCCGAGCAGCTTCCAGAAGCCGAGGATCGTGGCGACGTACACCGGGTAACCGAGCGCTGCCATTCCCGCGACCGCCGCAGGCGCGAGCACGAGATCGAGGACGCCCCCGATGGCGAACATCAGCGCGAGCGTTCCCGTAGCGAGCCAATACGCGAATTTGCGAGATTTCATCGTCGAACCACTCCTTGTTTGGCGGTCGACGCTCAATCTCGGTCTCGAAGGCATTCGCAACAATGCATCGACAATGGGAATCATTTTCTCTAATTTGTTCCCAATGCGTGAACCCCTGGAAACTGCCGAGCTTCTCGCGTTCGCGAAGACGGTGGACGCGAAATCACTCTCGCGCGCCGCCGCCGAGCTCGGCGTCCCGAGAGCGACGATCAGCCGAAGGTTGCAGCGCCTGGAAGAGCAACTCGGCGTGCGCCTCTTGCGGCGGACCACGAGGCGACTCGTGCTCACGGACGTCGGGGAGGCCTTCTACCGGCAGGCCCGCCTCGTGCTCGAGGCGGTAGAGAACGCCGAGGCGAGCGTGATGCGAACCGACGGCGCGCTGCGGGGCGATCTTCGGATTTCGGTTCCGCCATTTCAGATACCGAGCTTCTACGCGTTGCTCTCGGACTTCGCGGAGCGTCATCCGGAGGTTCGGGTCCAGGCTCATTTCGGGAGCCAGTACGTCGATCTCGTCCGGAGCGGCTACGACGTCGCCCTTCGCGCGAGCCGCGTGCTCGAGCCCGGGCTCGTGGCGCGTACGCTGATGCGGTTTCCACTGCTCGCGGTCGCGGCACCGAGCTATCTCGAGCGATTCGGGACGCCGAAGACCCTCTCCGATCTACGAAAGCACCGCTGCCTCGCTGTGTTCGAACGCGGGGAGCTGCCGCAGACGCATTGGCCCCTCGCCGACGGCAGCCGGCAGGCGATCGAGCCCTGGCTCGCTTCGAACGATTTGAACCTCTTGCTCGAGGCGGCGCAGCGCGGCCTCGGGATCGCGTACTTGCCCTTGATGACCATCCGAGCGGCGATGGAAGAGGGCAAGTTGGTGCAGGTGCTTCCCGGGATCCTCGAGGCCGACACGGGCGTGGCGGTCGTCTACCCGGAGCGCGAGTTCATGCCCCCCCAGGTGCGCGCGTTCGCCGACCTCATGGCTGCCTGGGTGAAGGAAGAGTTTCAGAAAGGCATGCCGAAGTGCCCGCCGCGCGAGAAGAAGCCGCCAGCGCAGAAGAAGCGCAAGAAGAAGCGAAAGGCTCGAGCGTGACCGGGGCGTCCGTGGTCGTCTTCGGCGCGACGGGAACGGCCGGTTCGGAGCTGGTTCGCCAGGCGCTCCTCGATCCTCGAATCGGCGAGGTGCGCGCGGTGGTGCGTCGGGCCATCGGCTTCTCGCACGCGAAGCTACGCGAGGTGCCGTGCTCGAACTTCGACGATCTCAGCGCGATTGGCGAGCACCTGCGCGACGTGCGGGCGTGCTTCTTCTGCCTCGGGATCTCGTCCAGGAAGACCGAGGAAGCGAGTTATCGCCGCGTGACCGTGGGTTACGCGCTTTCGGCCGCGCGCACGCTCCTCGTTGCGAGCCCGGAACACAGCTACCACTACTTGAGTGGCGGCGGCGCCGACGTGACGGGCAAGAGCTGGATGATGTGGGCGCGCGTGAAAGGGGAGGCCGAGAACGAGCTCGGCCGGCTCGGGTTGGAGCGCCTCTTCATCCACCGGCCCGGCTACATTCACCCCGAGGACGAGCACGCCCGGCCGGGCGTCTCGAGCGCGATCGGCCGCGCGATCTTTCCGCTGCTTCGTGCCGCGCTGCCGCGCACCACCATTTTGGCGGTGGAGCTCGCGAGAGCGATGCTCGAGCTCGAGTTCTCCAGTCGGAGGGGCGGAGTCTTCGAGAACTCCGCCCTGCTCGAGCTCGGTCGGCGCGCGGGGTAGGGTCAGTCGAAGCGGCCGAGCACGACCGCTGCGTTCGTGCCGCCGAAACCGAAGGAGTTCGAGAGGCCGTAGCGGATCTTTTTCTGTCGCGCTTCTTTCGGCACGAGATCCAAGTCGAACCCTTCGTCCGGATTTTCGAGGTTCAGGGTAGGCGGCAAGACGCCGTCTCGGAGCGCGAGGATCGTGAAGATCGCCTCCACGGAGCCCGCCGCGCCGAGCAGGTGCCCGACCGCCGACTTGGTCGACGAAATCGCGACGTCGCGCGCGCTCGAGCCGAAGAGCGCCTTCACCGCTTCGATCTCGACCGGATCCCCGACCGGGGTCGAGGTGGCGTGCGCGTTGATGTAGCCGACGTCCGACGGGTTGAGCTTCGCCCGCCGGAGCGCGGCCTGCATCGCTCGACGCGCACCCTTGCCGCTCGGCTCCGGCGCGCTCACGTGGTGAGCGTCGCCCGTGAGACCGTAGCCGAGCACCTCGCCGTAGATCGGTGCACCACGCCGCTTGGCGTGCTCGAGCTCCTCCAGCACGACGAGGCCCGCGCCTTCACCGATCACGAAGCCGTCGCGGTCGCGATCCCACGGACGGGATGCTTGCTCGGGGCGGTCGTTGAAGCCGGTGGAGAGCGCGCGCATGATCGCGAAGCCTGCCATGGTGAGCCGGCAGGTGGCCGCCTCGGAGCCGCCGGCGATCATCACGTCGGCGTCGTCCAGCGCGATGAGGCGCGCGGCGTCGCCGATGGCGTGCGCGCCCGTCGCGCAGGCCGTGACCACCGAGTGGTTCGGCCCCTGGTAGCCGTACTTGATGGAGACGACGCCTGACGCCTCGTTGATCAAGCTCCCAGGAATGAAGAACGGCGAGACGCGGCGCGGCCCGCTCTCGTGGAGCTTCACCGCGTTCTCCGCGATGCTGGGTAACCCGCCGATGCCCGAGCCGATCAACACGCCCGTGCGTTCGAGCTCCTCGTCGTTCGGCTTTTCCCAGCCGGCGTGGCGGACCGCTTCATCCGCAGCCGCGAGCGCGAAGAGCATGAACTCGTCCATGCGCCGGATCTCCTTGGCCGCGACGAATTTCAGAGGATCGAACGTCCCGGGATCGCTCCCGCGCGGCACCTGTCCCGCGATTTTCGCGGGCAAGTCGCTGACATCGAAGGAATCGAGGGCACGCACGCCCGAGCGCCCCGCGAGAAGGTTCTTCCACGTCAGCTCGGTACCGACGCCGAGCGGCGACACCACACCCATTCCAGTTACGACAACGCGTCTCATGCTCTCTCCTCGAGCTTTCCACCCAGCACCACCGGTGTCGAGAGGGCTCGTTTCAGGTCTTCGGTCGCGCCAGGGCCGGCGCGAAGCGCTACCGTCCCCGCAGCAAGCTCTCTCCCCGTACGTCGATCCACGACCACGGGATCGACCAATTGACCGGTCTCCGCGTCGACGAACTCCATCGGCGCTCCTCCTGGGGCCAACCAGCGCCCTCCCCAATCCCCGAGGCAGACGAGCACCGGCAAAAAATCGCGACCCTTGGGGGTCAGTTCGTACTCCTCACGCGGAGGGTGCTCCGAGTACCGGCGCCGTCCGAGGAGGCCTCGCGAGGTGAGAAGGTCGAGCCTTCGAGTGAGCGTGGTCGGCGCGATGCCGAGGTGCTCCTGGAAGGTTTGAAACCGGGTGGCGCCGAGGAATGCCGTGCGCAAGATCAGCATGCTCCACCAGTCCCCGGTTTCGTCCAGGGCGCGAGCGATGCAGCACTCCATGTCCGCGAAGCTCTTGTGTTGCATGGGCGTCGCAGCATTAGCGCATTCACTATCATGATGCAAGTTACAGATTCGTCTGAATTTGGCGCGTCTTCGCGGCCTGCAATTCGATCGCAAGCAGCGGATGGTCGCCCGAGCATGCGGTAGGCATGTTGAGCACGCTCATGACACTAGACAGCGAAAGCGCCTGGTCGGCCGTGCTCGAGCGCGACGCCACGCGTGACGGCAGCTTCGTTTACGCGGTGCGCTCGACGAAAATCTACTGCCGCCCGTCGTGCCCGGCGCGCCGCCCGCTGCGCGAGAACGTCAGCTTCTTCTCCGCTGCGCGGGACGCGGAGGCCGCCGGCTTTCGCGCGTGCCGGCGTTGTCACCCCGGCGCGGACCAGTCGCGCTCGCTCGAGGCGAAGCTCGACCGCGCCCGCGTCTTGCTCGAATCGGAGCTCGACCGCACGCCCGCGCTTCACGAACTTTCTCGGCGCGTCGGTCTCAGCGCTTCGCACCTGCAGCGCGCGTTCAAGGCTCGCTACGGTTTGTCTCCCCGGGCTCACGCCGCCGCGCTCCGCCTGGAACGCTTCAAGCGAGAGCTGCCGCGGGCTCGCAGCGTGACCGAAGCGCTCTACGACGCGGGCTACGGCTCCTCCCGCGCGCTCTACGAGCGAGCGGCGCAAGGGATCGGGATGACGCCGTCGGCCTATCGTCGCGGTGGGGAGGGCGTGACGCTCCGCTACGCGATCACCCGCTGTTCGCTCGGAAAGCTCTTGATCGCGCAGAGCACTCGCGGCGTCGCGGCGGTCCTCCTCGGTCGCTCCTCGGCCGAGCTCGAGCGCGAGCTATCGCGAGAGTTCCCGCGAGCCGCCAGGCTGCGCGAGCCGGTGCTCGACGCACGCGCGCGGGCGGCGCTCGGGGCCGTCGAGGGCGCGAGCTCCGGCGGGCGCTTGGCGCTCGACCTCGGCGGCAGCGAATTTCAACGCCGAGTCTGGAGTGAGCTCTGTCGCATCCCGAAGGGTGAGACACGAAGCTACCGCGAGATCGCGGAGCGGCTCGGCGTCCCCTCTGCGGCGCGAGCCGTCGCGCGCGCCTGCGCACGGAACCGCGTCGCGGTGCTCGTCCCCTGTCACCGAGTCGTCCGCGCGAGCGGCGCGCTCTCGGGCTACCGCTGGGGCGCCGCGCGCAAGCGCCTCCTGCTCGCTCGCGAAAAGGGCGGCAAGAAGCGCTGAGCGTCAGTCCTCGGGGATGTCGCGAGCCAACCTGACCATGAAGCGCACTCCGTCGCTCGCTCCGTCGGTGTTGCGGTTCCGGCCCCGATTGCAGGCGAGCCCGAGGGCTACCTCGCTCGGATCGTCGTCGACGCCGAAGGGCAGGGAGCCCCGGTAAGAGCCGCGCGGATCGCCCCGCAGCCAGGCCGAGGAATCTTCCGGAGCACCGTGATAATCGTCGTGCCAGTCGTCCGCCGCCCACTCTCCGCGCGTCAGGCGCTCGAGACCCCACTCGCCGTGGTCCGGGTAGGCGCCGTCCTCGGCGTAGCAACTCGACCCGTTCGCCACGAACGAGTGCTGCCCGCCCTCGCGCGCCAGCCACTCGAGCTCGGCCTCCGAGGGCAGGCGGCACCCCGTCGACTCGACGAAATGGATCGCGTCCGCTCGCAGGAACATGTCGACCGGCTTGTGTCCGGGTTGAAGCCGCGACACCTCCTCGAGCTTGAGAGGCCGCACCGACACGACGAACGGCTTGACGCGCACCGAGCGCACAGGACGGCTCGTGCGGGTGAGATCGTCGGCGAAGGCCGCGATCCACTCGCTGCTCGGCACGGCCGCTTGCAGCGCGGCGCGGTCGCGTTCGGTGAACCCCATCTCGAAGCGACCGGTCGGAGGGATGACGAAATGAACCCCGCTCGGCAGGTGCAAGAGCCCTGGGAGCCGAGCTTCGCCGATGAGCGTCTGCTGCGCTTCGAACTCTGGCCCGAGTCGCTCGGCGATGCGGCGAGCGAGCTCGATCTTGTCTCGTGCGCCGAGGCTCGGCAGCACCGAGATGTCGAGGAGGAGCACGAGGCTGGGGCGCATCCGGATCCGCGGACTCAACTTACAACCCTATCCGAGCTGAGGCGACGCTTTCAAGGTAGGTCCCTCGCGAAGCTTTTTCGCAAACGCCGCCGAGCGGCGTGGACTCACTCTCTCGAGTGCGGGGAGGCGGAATTCTGGCTACGGCGCGAGCTTCTGCTAGGGTCGCGCCGTGACTTTTGGCGCCATACTCCTCCTCGCTGTCGGCCTATCCATGGACGCGGCGGCAGTCTCTGCGGCGCGGGGGCTCGCCACCGAACGGGTTCTCGCCCGGCACGTCCTCCTGGTCGCGCTCTTCTTTGGGGGATTTCAGGCGTTGATGCCGCTCGCCGGCTGGTTCGTCGGCGGGGAAGTCGGCCCGTGGGTGACGGCGTGGGATCACTGGATCGCGTTCGTCCTGCTCGGCGCGATCGGCGGCAAGATGCTCTGGGAGGCTCGCGGCGACGCGGGAGGGGAGGTCGCGAAGCGGAGCGACGAAGCGCTCTTCGGTCTGCGCGTGATGTTCGTGCTCGCGCTCGCGACGAGCGTGGACGCGTTCGCCGTCGGCATCACGCTGCCGCTCCTGGACGCGCCGCTCTTGCTCTCGATCGTCACGATCGGCGTCACGACCGCGGTGCTGAGCGCGCTCGCGCTCTGCTTCGGGCGGCGGCTCGGCGCGATGCTCGGACCGCGCCTCGACATGCTGGGAGGCTTGGTCCTGATAGGCCTCGGCCTCAAGATCCTGATCGAGCACCTGAGCGCTGCCTGAGTGGGCAGGCGCTCACCCCAGGGAGGCGAGCGCGCCGTCCAGATCCTCGTGGCAGCGATCGACCCAGGAGTCGCCCCAGAAGAAATTGCAGCTGGTCTGCGCTCGCAGCAGTCGCCACGTGCTCTCTTCGAGCGCCGCTCCGCGTTCCCGCCGCGCGTGATCGACGGCGCTGCTCACGGCGGACACTCGATTCAGCGCGTCGCGTTGACGCTCCGAGCCGGTCCATTGAACGAACCCGTGCCCGCTGTGATCGCCCGTGTTCCAGGCTCCGGTGTGGACCCTGACCTTCCCGGAGACGCCGTAGCGGTCGACGTAGTCGTTGAGGAAGGTGGGGCGCAGCCGATCGTCGCCGGCGCGGATGCGGTCGAGCACCGGCGCGTAGAGGGCGGACCAGAAGTTCGAGCCGACGGCGGTGTTCCGGAACCAGCCGCCGTTGTCACCGTCGGTGCAGGTGGTCACGAGCGGGACGAACTCGCAGTGCTTGGTGCGCTGGCGCACCTCCTCCAGGAACCACTCGGGATCCATCCCCGACTCCTGAGCGTTCGAGAGCTCTCGATCGCGCACGATGACGGTGATCGAGTGGCCGCCGTACTCCGCGACGTGAGGGCGATAGCGGAGCTCTTCCCAGCGCATTGGCGTGAGCGGCTCGACGTGATCGCTGTCGGCGATCACGTACTCGTAGCCCTGTCGGCGAAGGAGCGGGATGAGCTCCTCGCTGAACGCGAGCTCCGGCGGCCAGAAGCCGCGGAAGCGGCGCGCGAACAGGTGCCGCCCGATGCCGAGCCAGCGCTCCACCTGCAGGTTTCGATCGGGCTCGGGGATCAACGGCAAGACGGGGTGATAGTGGCCCGTGCCGAGGATCTCGATGATCGACGTGTTTTGCAGGTGCCAGAGCAAGTCCCCGCATTTGACGATTCCGTACACCC
>JAEZYO010000700.1 GCA_023419055.1 Pseudomonadota bacterium
GCTCGAGGGCGCGCCTCCGCACCTCGACGTGATGTCGATCGAAAAGACGATCCTCGCTTGCGACGGCGTGGCCGAGGTGCACGACCTCCACGTCTGGCGCATCAGCGAGCATTTCGATGCCTTGACCGCCCACGTGACGCTCGAGCGCGGGCGACACGGCACCGATGTGTGCCGGACCGTCGCGGATCGCCTGCGCGAAGAGTACGGCCTGTTGCACGTGACCATCCAGCCCGAGGCCCCGCCGCCGGACGAGCTCGTCGCGGTGCGGACCAGTCGCGACGGGCAGCCGATCATCCGCTCCAAGTAGCGCCGCGACAAAGGCGGTAGGAATCGGGCCCTTGTGCGATCGAGGGGGCGTGATACCCTCTCGCGTCGATGATCCGAACCAACGAGGATCTCGAAGGTTTTCTCGGCAGGCTCGAGCGCAGGTTCGAGAAGCTGTCGGAGGGCACGTACATCGTCTCCATGGGCGCCGGCCGGCCGCTCGTGGCGATGCGGCTGGCTCCGCCGGTGCTGGTGCTGGAGGTCGTGATCGGCAAGGTGCCGGCGGCCCCGGCCGAGCAGCTCTCGACGCTCTTCCGCCGCATGCTCGAGTTCAACGCGGACGGGCTCCTGCACGCCGCGTACGGTCTCCAGGGCGACCAGATCCAGCTCTCGGCGGCGCTCGAGCTCGAGAGCGTGGACTTGAACGAGCTCGAGGCCGTCCTCGCCGATCTGGACATGGCGCTCGCGGAGCAGGTGCCCGCGCTGCGCGAGCTTTCGCCGAGCGCCTAGGACAACTCACGAAAATGCCGCCGGGAATCTTTTCGAGGCTCGCGACCCTCATCAAGTCCAACATCAACGATCTGATCAGCCGCTCCGAAGATCCGGAGAAGATGCTCAATCAGATCGTGGTGGAGATGAACACGCAGCTCCTGGAGGCGAAGAAGCAGGTGGCTGCTTCGATCGCTGACGAGAAGCGGCTGTTCAAGCAGGTCGAGCAAGAAGCCGCCAACGCCGCGGAGTGGGAGCGCCGCGCGATGCTCGCGGTGCGCGCCGGCGACGACAACCTCGCGAAGGAAGCGCTCGCCCGCCGCAAGGAGCACGAGGGGCTGCGCGATCAGTTCCAGGAGCAGTGGCAGAAGCAGAAGGCGGCGGTCGATCAGCTGAAGCTCGCGCTTCGGGCCCTCAACGGGAAGATCGAGGAGGCCAAGCGCAAGAAGAACCTGCTCATCGCGCGCAAGAAGCGGGCTGAGGCGCAGAAGGCGATCCAAGAGACCATGAGCGGTCTCAAGAACGCGAGCGCCTTCGAGACCTTCGATCGCATGGCGTCGAAGATCGAGCAGATGGAAGCCGAAGCCGAGGCCACGGCTCAGCTCCACGAGGAGTACACGGGCGACGTCCTCGCTCACAAGTTCAGCGAGCTCGAGGCGAGCCACGGCGCCGACGAAGATCTCGTCGCGTTGAAGCGAAAAATGGGAGTTCTGCCGCCCGAGGCGCCGCCCCCTCAGGCGAAGCCCGTGCGGGTGGAAGAGGCGCAGCAGGAGCTCAATCAGGCCGAGCAAGAGGAGCTCGCGCGCGCCCTGGCGGAGCTCGAAGCGGAAGAACAAGAGCAACTTCGCGCGAAGCGCTAGGCGTCTCAGTGAGCCCGCTCGGCGCTCTGTCGGAACCGTTGACCGGGGCCTCCCGCCGGGTGAGAAAAGGCCCTATGCAGAGGACGCTCTGGTCGAGAACCTTCGGCTGCTTGCTCGGGCTCGCTTCGTTCACTCTCGTGGGTAGCGCAGCGGCCGCGGGCAAGCTCCTGATCGTCGAGCCGATGGAGGGGGAGAAGATCCGCATCGACGGCGATCTCCGCGAGTGGCCGGCGAAGATGACCGAGCTCAGCGAGACGCTGCAGGGCACGGCGGGCGGCGATCCCAAAGCCAAGGCGGTCGTGGGGTACGACGACAAGAACCTCTACGTCGTGCTCAGCGTGAGCGACAAGAAGATCGTCCGCACCGCCTCCGCGGGCGGCTCCGAAGATCACGCCTCGCTTCACCTCGCGTTCCCGAAGGGGCGCGACTTCGTCACGTACGAGGTGCAGCTCTTTCCGGGCAATCCGGGCAAGACACCGGGCGTGGTGAAGGTTCGCGGTCAAACGCCGGCCGGAGCCAAGCTGGTCGAGGCACCGACGGACAAGGGCTACGAGATCGAGGCCGTGATCCCGTGGGCGGCGTTCCCGGAGGCGGCGAAGACGCGCGTCGGGCTCCGCGCCACCGTGACGTTGACCGATTCGGACTCGCCCGGGAGCGTGAAGGCGGTCATCGGCACGAGCAACGCCAAGAGCGGGCGCGGCATGCCGCCCTTGATGCTCTCGACGGAAGCGGGGCTCGACGCAGCGCTCTTGAGGCCGAAGAGCCTCGGCTCCTTCCCGGCGCGCGAGGCCGTGGGCAACGTGGCCGGCGACGGCATGCTCGAGAAGGTCGCGATCTACGGCAACTACCTCACGATCACGGGCCCGCGCTTCCGGGGCGGTAAGGAGTTCTACTACGGCGAGATCGGCGTGCAGAGCGCCGACATGGTGAAGAAGCTCGAGCTTCACGACTTCGACGGCGACGGCGTGCAAGAGATCGTGATCCAGAAGCGCATCGGCGCGCCGGATCAGTACCGCGAGCACCTCGAGATCATGAAGGTGGGCAAGGACGACACGCCCTACTCCGCCTTCACCCATGAAGTCGGCATCAAGACGCCGGACGGGGAGATCGCGAACAAGGTCAAAATCGAGGGCGCGACCATCGAGATCAGCCAGGGTTCGTCGGAGGGCTTCGAGCCCGACACCTACGACCTGCCGCTCCCCGGCGGCGGAGTCGAGTCCGCGCTCTTCCCCTGGGATTCGGTCGGCGCTCGCGTCTACAAGTGGCAGGGTTCGAGCTTCCAGAAGAGCGACGAGAAAGCCTGGGAGCCCAAGGTGGCGAAGGGTAAAGGGGTGGCCAAGTCGAAGTCGACGGGCAAGGCTCGCGGCGACGAGCCCCCCACGCCTCCCGCACCACGTCCTCCCACCGCGGACGAGCTCCTCGATCGCGTCTACGCGCTCTACCGCAAGGATCGCGGGGTCGGCGCCAGCAAGCCGCGCTTCGACTTCGTGACCGACGTCGCCGGGGACAGCGGCCCCGAACGCGTGCTCGTCCACGAGCGCGATGTGGTCGTGTTCGGCAAGGGCTTCCGCGAAGGCACGAGCTACGCCTTCATCACGGCGGGCGTCGCCGATCCCAAGGACATCCTGGACGCGACCGCGCGCGACCTCACGGGTGACGGCAAGGCGGAGATCATCCTCCGCGGGGTGCTCCACGCGAAGGCGAGCAAGGAGCTCGGCGGGGACACCGTCGATCGCTACGCGCTCCTCGTCTACTCGATCCAGGGTGACAAGCTGGTTCGCATCTTCGGCGCCGAGACCGGGCGTGCGCTCGGCAAGGACCAGGTGCTCGGCGCGGTCGCGTTCGAGCCGGACAAGCGGGGTTACGCCATCGAGCTTCGTCCGGCGCGTGCCGTCGGCTGGAGTGAGAAGACGTACCCGTTCCCACCCGATACGACGACCGCCGGCGGGCTCGAGCCGCTGCTCCTGCCGTGGGGCGAGCAGTCGAAGCGCCGCTACCGCTACAACGGCTCCGCGTTCACGCTGGAATAGGCCCCGTTCAGGAGACAGCGCTCGAGCTGCGCTTTCGCTTTCGCCGCGAGCGCGTCACCTCTGCGCTCAACGGATGGGGAGCGCGAAGAGGCGAGAGCCAGGCGCTCACGAGCTCGAGGCGGCTCCGGACGCGGAGCTTCTTGAACACATCGCGGGTGAGCTCGCGCGCCCGGGCTTCGCTGAGCTCGAGAGAGGAGGCGATGAGCTTGGTGGGCTCGTGGCCGAGGAGGGCGCAGGCCACGGCGCGTTCGCGCGCGGAGAGCGGAGCGCGGCCGTGCGTGTAGCCGTGCAAGAGCGCGAGGCGAGCTGTCCACGGAGCAAGCCCCGACGCGATGGCTTCGAGCGTCAGCACGTCTTCCGCGTCGAAGGGAGCGCTGCCGGCCAAGCGATCGACCGCGAAGTGGAGCTCGATGTCCGCGGTGAGAGCGTAGACGAGCTTGAGGCGATCGCTGAGATCGCGTAGCGTCCAGTACTTGGCGTCGATGGTGCCGGTGCGGGCCGGGTCGGTGCGCGGGTCGGGGTCATGGTAGACGCGGTGACGGCCGGCGTCGCGCGCGATGGCCTGGACGGTCGGATCGTGAAGGTACGTCTCGGCGCGGAGCTCTTCGTCGACCGAGACGATGTGCTCGCGACCGGGGCCCATGCCGTAAAAGATGTCGACGCGGAAGCCTCGTAGCGGGTCGCCCTCGACGGGCTCGCTGCGCGAGGCGATGGCGACGTGGCCGGAGGAGCCGTCGAGCGCGCCGGCGAGGCTCGCGAAGCTCGCGCCCACGAAGCGCTCGACCGTCGGCTCGGGCCCGAGCGCTGCGAGCGCGACGCAGACCTCGAAGGCTCGTCTCGGCACTCGGTCGCGTGGGCCTGCGGCGGACTCGGCGGGGTGCACGCACCTAGCATTACCCCATCTAGTTTGACGGGGTCACTCGGCGCTCGGCGTTTGTTACGTTCGCGGGAACGATGAGAAATCTGCCCTTTTTGTTCGTGCTCGGTCTCTTTGGTGCGCTCGCCTTCGTGGGTTGTGGTGATGACGACGACGGCGGCGATGTAGGCGACGGTGGTAGCCGCGCCGGGAGCGCGGGAGCGAGCGGCGGCAAGAACAGCGGCGGCTCGCAGTCGAGCGGCGGCCGCGGCGGAACGACGAGCAGCGCCGGAATGAGCAACGACGCGGGCGCGGGCCCGGCGAGCGGCGGCGCCGAGACAGGCGCAGACGGCGGCGCCGGAAACGCCGATCAAGGCGGTAACTCGGGCGGCGGCTTCGGAGGCGAAGGCGGTGAGCAGTTCGCGAGCGGCGGCGAGGTGGGGTTCGGAGGCGAAGGCGGCGCGGCACTCGAGGGCGTCTACGCCATCACCTCCGATGGTTACGTGAGCTCGAGCATCAAGGCGGCCATCACCAAGCAGCTTTCGCCCCTCGACGAAAATGAGCCGGTGCTGGTCGAGCTCGGAACCCTCTCGTACTACCCGGTCGAGCTCTCCAACGTAGCGGTCACGGTGCCTCCAGGCTTCCAGATCTCGTCGCTCGAGGAAAACTACGAGTCTCGCCGCTGTCCCGAGATCGGCTCCGGCAATCGCCTGCGCTGCCGGCAGTACTTCGTGCTCGAGCTGTTCCCGACCACGGCGTGCAAGCTCGACGGTGACTACGGGTTTAGCTTCGACGTGGGCTGCGCGGGCGGAAAATGCTCCCTGATCAACCCGGCGCTCGAGACTTACGGCGTTACGGCGCACCTCCAGTCGGAGGACTTGTGCTCGACGTACACGTTCGAGTTCGACCCGTACCGGCCCACCGCGAAGCTTCTCACGACCGCCGTGATGACTCCCCCCGTGCTTCAGGCGGTGACGACCATCGAGCACCCGTACACGCTGACGGCCGATATGGTGGTGCCACCGCCAGGCTTCACGCTGACCGAGTTCAGCGAAGACTTGGACAAGCGCGTCTGCGACAGCGGCGACGTCCCGAACGGCTGCCAGCAATTCTGGAAGATCGCGATGAACCCTGGCAAAGAGTGCAATCTGAGCGGCCCCTACGCGGTGACGTGGGACGTCGGCTGCGAGGAGGACGGCAACTGTGACCCCTCCGTGACGTCCTTCGTGCTCAACGGCAGCATCAACGACAAGCGCACGCTCTGTCAGAAATGACGGGCAGCGAGAGCGCTACGAGGGGGGGCTTTCGCTCGGATAGGGGAGCGGTTCCAGTTTCCCTACACCTCGAAGGCGCGAGGCGCTGCGGTAGCTGCCTCGGGAAGCCGAACGGCCCGAAAGCGTAGTACGCTGAGCCATGGCTTTGCGGTGGGTCGCCCTTTCGGGGCTGGGAGTTCTCGTACTGGTGGCGTGCGGTTCCTCTTCCGACGGAGACGGGAGC
>JAEZYO010000677.1 GCA_023419055.1 Pseudomonadota bacterium
ACTCGACGATTCGTGACGACACGCCACGGGTTTCGCCCCGAGCGACCTCACTCGCGGTCGGAGCGAAGCTCTGCGCGCACCTGCATCAGCAATTGTCCGAGCCGGTTCTTACCTTTCCCCGACCGTCCACAACCCCAGTAGTAGTCCGTGGGCGACGCTTCCACGAGCTGTCGCAGGCCCGTCCCCAAGAGCAGCCCCCGCATCTCTTTGCGCGCGAACTTCATCCGCAGCGCGGTGAGCATCACCTCGTCCCGAACCGTGTCCCAGTCACTCCGGATCGCGATCGCGCGCGTCCGCCCGAGCGCTTTGGCTTCTTTCGGGCTCTTAGCCGAGCGAATCTTCTCGCGATGAGCCGCGTTCTCCGGCCCCACGAACTTCTGTGCCTGAAAGTAATGCTCCACACTCGGCCAGTAGAGCCCCGCTTCCTCGAAGCCCCAGGGCGCGAAGTTCGAGAGCTCCCGGTTCTCGGCTCCCTTCGAATAGAACCGCAGCGGTGGGCCCCCGCTGTCTCCCTCGACGTAGATGACGTTGAGCTCTGCCGCGTCGCGATCTCGCAGGGTTCTTCCCCATAGCCCCACCTCTAGCTCCGACGGCTCCCAGCCGAGCGCCTCTTCCGCGACGTACGTGAGAATGTCTGGGTGGTGGCCAGTCACGACCCAGCCGGGCTCGTCCTCCAGGTCGATGACCGAAAAGTCTCCCGCCGACGAGCCCGCCTGCACCGGCCCCCACTCGCGCAACAGGGACAGCGCAGCGGAGGTCACGTCGACGCCGGGCTGCACGAAGATGACGCAGGTCCCGTGCTCGAAGAGCGCCCAAACCTTTTCGGGGCCACGGATGATGCGTCGCCAAACCTCGACCAGAGGTGTCCTCGTCGATGAAGTGCTCATGAGTGAGACCCTCAATCCTAGGGCTCCGCACGAAGGAACGCCGCGCCTACCTGGACAGAATATGTCAGCCCCCCCCCACTTCGCTCCAAGAAGGGCGACTAAAGGCCGAAGGCCGCCTTGAGCTTCGGGCCCAGGTAATCGAGCAACGTAGAGAGCTCGAGCGCGAACACGGCTCGAGCCCCTCCCCCATCGACGAAACCCGAGACGTAGGCGAAGCGGCCGTCGTCGAGCCGAAGAAGCGCGTCTTCGGTGAGACCGTCTTCGTCGAAGCTCTTTACGCCGAGCACTTGAGTCACGTTTTCGAGAGCGAAGGGTTGGCTCGAGCAGCCGGGGTCGAGGGCGAGCGCGACCTTCCCGTCAAACGCCTCGGCGAGCAGCGCTTCCCAGGCGTAGTCTCTTCGAAGCTCCTCTACTTCCATTTTCTGAAACTGCGCCTCGACCGACGTAGCCATTCTTCCCAGGCTACCCGCGGAAGTCACGATCCGCTTCGCCGCTTCCCCCCGACGGCGTCCGGAGCCCCCGACCGAGCGGCCCCTCCCCGCCCGCGCCAAGCGGTCACCGATCACCCAGCGAGCGATGCGGAGTGTCCCGACGCGCGCGGCTCGCTCCCATCACCGTCACCGGATCTTTACGGCGCGCGCCGGGCGCGGCGGCGGCGCGTGGAGCCGAGCGCCAGTGAGACCACGTCGCGCCCGCACGGGCCGCGGCGCGCCCTTGACGTAGGGGCGCCCCACCAGCGCTACTCCGCCACGTTCACGTCGACCGACACCTCGAGCACGTGCTGCCCTCCCCCGTGAATCACCCCTCTTAGTGGAGTGACGTCGGAGAAGTCTCGCCCGTACGCGGTCGTGATGTGCTCGTCGCGCGGCATCACGTCGTTCGTGGGATCGAAATCGATCCAGCCCGAGCGGGGGAGCCAGACGGAGACCCAGGCGTGCGACGCGTCGGCACCGACGAGCTTGGGCTTGCCGGGCGGCGGGTGCGTGAGCAGGTAGCCGCTGACGTAACGCGCGGCGAGACCGAGGCTCCGCAGGCAGGCGATCATCAGGTGCGCGAAATCCTGGCAGACCCCGCGCTTCTGCTCGAGCACCTGCGAGAGCGGCGTGGAGACGTCCGTCGAGCTGTTGTCGTAGGCGAACTCGGAGTGGATGCGCCCCGAGAGGGCGTTCACGGCTTCGAGCACGGGGCGGCCGGCGGGGAAACAGGGCCGGGCGAACTCGAGGAAGTCGGCGCCCTTCGTCACGTGCGGCGACTCGAACGTCATCTGGTAGGCGTCGAGCACGTCGCGGCGCCTATCGCTGGCCAGCCGCTCCACCACGCCTTCCCACGGGGGTGAGAGCTCGGGCAGCGGCGCGGGGAGCGGCGTTATCTCCACCACGCTGGTGGCGACCACGTCGAGCGCGCGGTGCGGCTCGGAGATCGAGAAATGCAGCGTGCGGTTGCCGAAGTAGTCCTGACGGCGCCGCACGCTGCTCGGCGACGGGGAGACCACCACCTCGGCCGCGAGGACCTTCTGCTGATCGGAGGCGCGGGGCAAGAGGCGCGCCTCGTGGTGAGAAGTCGTGACGTTCGAGCTGTAGCGGTAGCTCGTGCGGTGCTTCACCGAGAACTTCATCGGAGCCACCACTTGCGATCGTGACGCGCGGGATCGACGACGCCTTGTGTCAGGTGCCGCGAGAGCGTGGCGTGGTTCAAATAGCTGTCGGACAGCGAGTCGCTGAGCGCGGGAAGCTGCCCTTCTAGCTTGTCGAGGAGCGCGATCAGGGCCGGTCGGGTGCCGTCTTGATCGACGGCGCAGAGCGACTCGACGTCGGCGAGCTCGAGCTCGTTGAGGACGGTGAGGGCGAGGCGAAGCTGCGGGCTGCGCGGTCCGGTGCCCGGCAGGAGCGGCAGCGCGCGCAGGTGATCGGCGAGCGCCGAGATCTGATACATCACGCTGCGCGCGTTGGTCTCGTCCGTGAGCAAGAGGTCGACGACCGGCGCGCCCTGGAGGGCGGCGAGGTAGCGCCGGCGGTACGTCATGCTGCTGTCGGCGGTCTCGAGCACGGCCTCGAGCAGGGTGGTCTCGCGCTGGCCTGAGCGCAGGGTCGTCGCCCTGAGCAGGTTCACGAGCGACATCGCGCGCTCGATGCGCCGCCCGACGTCGAGGAAGCGAAACGCTTGGCCGCGGCTCATGCTGTCCATGACCAGGCCCGTGAACGCGGCGAGATCGACGACGACCGAGTTCAAGAGGCTCACGACCGCGGGCAGGTCTCTCCGCGCGCGCGCGGAGGCGAGCTCACCGAGCTGCTCGTCGAGGCCCGCGAGCACGCGCCACGTATCCATCGAGATGCGGTCGCGCACCGTGCGGCCTGCGCGGAGCGTCGCGTTCACCACCGCGGCGAGCGAGCCGGGAACTTCGGGATCGGCCACCGCCGCGAAGAGCTCGATTTCGCGCTGCTCGAGCCGACGAGTTTCGCCTTCGGGT
>JAEZYO010000705.1 GCA_023419055.1 Pseudomonadota bacterium
GCGCGCCGTGAAGGCGCCGCCGAACGTGAGCTTCAGCGCGCTCTGCCCGAACGCGAAGGGGCTCGAGCGGGCTCGCGCCGTGGGCTTGCCGGAGATTGCCGTTTTCATGTCTGCGTCGGAGACGCACAACAAGAAGAACACCAACAAGAGCATCGAGCAGTCGTTCGAGACCTTCTCGGAGGTGGTCCCGCCGGCGCGTGACGCGGGCATCCGCGTGCGCGCCTACGTGTCGACCGTTTGGGGGTGCCCCTACGAGGGGAAGGTCCCGGTCTCGAACTCGCTCGACATCACGCGCAAGCTCCTCGAGCTCGGCTGCTATCAAGTGTCGCTCGGAGACACCATCGGGGTCGGCACGCCGCTCGAAGTGCGAAACCTCCTCGGTGTGTTCTTGAAGGAGTTCTCTGCCTCGAAGCTCGCGCTCCATTTTCACGACACGCGCGGCACCGCGCTCGCGAACGCGCTCGTAGGAGTCGAGCTCGGGATCCGTGACTTCGACGCCTCCGTCGCCGGCCTCGGCGGCTGCCCCTACGCGCCGGGCGCTGCGGGCAACCTGGCTACCGAGGACCTGGTCTACATGCTGCACGGGATGGGCATTCAGACCGGCGTCGATCTCGACCTCTTGATCGAGGCCGGTCGGGTCGCGGAGACGGTCGTCGGGCGGCGTTTGCCCGGCAAGGTCCACCAGGCGGGGCCGCGGGTGCTCCGCAGCGCGTGAGCGCGCTCACTCGAAGGCGACGCGCGTACCCGCCTTGACTCCGTGCGAACGCACGTAGCCCGCGTTGACCTCGAGCACGTGAGCGGCCGGACACGCGACGGAGCGCGAAGCCTCGTTCATGACCGGCACCTGCTCGAGGATCCCGACGATGAAGCCTTCTTTCGAGATGAAGAGCATGTCGAGCGGGATGCACGTGTTTCGCATCCAGAAGGAGCGCGGCCGCTCGTCGGCCCAGCTAAAGAGCATCCCCTGCTCCTCGGGCAGGCTCGTCCGATACATGAGCCCGCGCGAGCGCTCCGCTTCGTCGTCGGCGATCTCGACGCCGATGCGCGGCGCCCCGGGGGCTTCCGAGAACGTCACGTAACCTCTCGTGAGCTCGGGTGGCGACGAGGCGAGCGGATCAGCGGGGCAATTCTTGGCGGGTTGCTGCTGAGCTGCGGGAGGCTCCGCGAGCGGGACCACGCAGCTCGGTGAGGCCGTGGCGGACGGCAGCGGCGCGGCGCCCGAAGCTCCCGAGGTCGCGGCGTCGGCCGGCTCGGGGTTCGTGTCGTCCGGCGAGGGACTTCCGACGCTCGGCGCGGTGCTCGGTGCGGGCTCGGAGCGTTGGCACCCGGAGACCAGCAAGAGAAT
Organism: Pseudomonadota bacterium; assembly: GCA_023419055.1. The sequence continues at coordinate 1,346 of JAEZYO010000705.1, forward strand.
CGCCGAAAGAGAGAGCCGAAGGGCGCGCATGCGATTCCGCTCATAATCCGAAGGCGGACGGTCAGCCAGACTTGCGGTAGAAGGGCCGCCATGACCGTCCGGATCGCCCTCCTCGGAAGCCTCTTCGTCCTCGGCTGTCAGTCGTCGCCCCCCGAGCCCGCGGCTCGCGAAAACCCGACCCCCGAAGCCACGAGCCAGGCGACCTCGACCCCCGTGACGACCGCGACGAGCGAGCGCAAGAGCTCGAAGAGCCCTACGGGAGGCGAGCGCCCGAAGCGCAAGGTCGCGGCGAAGCCGGTGAAGGAAGTCGCGGTGAGCCCAGACGATCCGCTCAAGGGCAAGTTCACGCTCGAGGACGCGACCAAGAACCTGGCGGGCAAAGGCGTCCTCACCGCCGAAATCAAGACCGAGCTCGGCACGTTGAGCTGCGAGCTCTTCGAGGACAAGGCGCCGATCACGGTCGCGAACTTCGTGGGCCTCTCGCGCGGGCTCAGGCCGTTCAAGGACGCGAACGGTGAATGGGTGAAGAAGCCCGGCTACGACGGCACCACGTTCCATCGCGTGGTCAAAGGCTTCATGATCCAGGGCGGCGATCCGAAGGGCACGGGCGCCGGCGAGCCCGGTTACGTGATCCCGGACGAGATCTGGGAGGACGCCCACCACGACAAGCGCGGGCTCCTCTGCATGGCCAACCGCGGTCCGAACACCAACGGCATGCAGTTCTTCATCATGGATGGGTCGGCCCCTCACCTCGACGGCGGCTACACCATCTTCGGCCAGTGCGGCCCCGACGAGGTGATCGAGAAGCTCGCGAGCGTCGAGACGCGAGGCGATCGCTCGGTCACTCCGACCCAGATCCAGAAGGTCACGATCAAGCGGGTCCCGGAGAAGAAGCCCGCGCCTACGGCGGGTGCGGCCTCCGCGCCGACCCCGTCGGCGAAGCCCACGCCTTCGGCGAAGCCCGCAGCCCCCTCACCCGCGCCGGCGCCCTCTCCCTGAGCGGCCGAACATTCGAACGCCGCCGCTGACGAATCACGCCTGGGAGTGCTCCGGCGCTGTCCCCCGACCGCGCCCGGACGCCTCCTTCAGCGTGACGCGCGACGCCAGCACGCCGAGCACCGGGAGCGTGAACAGGGTCTCGGAGCCCAGCGAGCACACGG
>JAEZYO010000720.1 GCA_023419055.1 Pseudomonadota bacterium
TACGTCGCGGCGAAGGGGACGGAGATCAGGCGCGATCGCGCCGGCCACCCCGTCTTGCGCATCGAGTCGCAGGGGCATGGCATCTACCCCGTGTCGCGTGGAGCGCCTCTGCCGGAGCTCGCGCGAACCATCACTCCTTCGGATTACAAGCTGCTCCCGCTGCACACGACGCTCTGGGCTCGGCGCGCTCCGCAAGAGTCCGGCGGCGAGCTCTGGACCAGCGGTGAGACCGGGTTCCTCGCCTACACCGGCGCCCGTCAGGGCCGCGTCGGCGCCTGGCTCGGAGCGTCCATGGCGGGCAGCGAGTACGCCGGCGGGGTTCGGCCTCCATGGGGACTGCGCGCCTCGGTGGGCGCGCGCGGCGACTGGTTCTTGGATCCGGCCTACGTCGCGCCAGCACGCCACCGGGCGCTCTTCCCCCGCGAGCGGCCGATCGACGACGGTTACGTCTTCAATCCATACCTGGACGATCTCGCGCGGGAATGCTCAGGCTCGACGTGCGCGCCGGCTCCGGCACCACCTCCCCCAGGCCTGACAGCGTCTGGGGCTGCAGGTGGGTTACTGCTGGGGCTCGGTCTCGTCTCTCTGCGCGCTCCGCGACGAGCGTTCGCAGGGTCCGGGCGATCTTGGCGGCGCACGCGCGAGCGGTGAACTCGGTCGCGCACGCGAGGCCTCGATTCCCGAGCGATAGGCGTAGCTCCGGCTCGGCGAGCAACGTCGAGATGCGAGCCGAGAGATCCGCCACGTCGCCGAGCTTGAAGAGCATGGCGGCGTCATGCGCTCGCACGATCTCCGTGACCGGCGCGATGTCCGCGGCCACCACCGGCTTCCCCATGGCCATGGCCTCGAGCATGAAATTCGGGCACCCCTCGAAGCGCGACGGCAGGACGAGCGCGTCGCACGCGGCATAGAACGAGGGCATGTCGCTCACGAAGCCGAGGAACGACAAGTTGTCCGCGCCGAGCTCGCTCGCCATGGTCTCGTATTCGCCGCGGCGGCTACCATCCCCCGCGAGGATGAAGTGGGCGTCGGGGTGGCGGTTCTTCAGGGCCGCCGCCAGGGCGATGAAATCCTGCGGCCGCTTGGACCCGGTCAAGCGCGCGGCGTAGCCGACGACGTGCTTTTTTCCCGGCGGGCGGTAGCGCTCTGGATCGCCCGCGCCCGGGTGGAACAAGTCGGCGTCCACGCCGTTGCGGATGATTTCACTCGGCGCTGGCACGAGTGAGCCGAAAGCGTCCAGCACCGCCTCGCCGTTGCAGAGCAGGAGGTCGGGCACCTGGAAGCGCGTAACGAGCCAGAGCGCGGTCTCTTGCACGAAGTTGACGTCGGTACCGCCGGCTCGCCAGACGATGGGGATTCCTGCGCGGCTCGCCACCATGCTGCCGGTGATCCAAGCGAACGGCAGCGACGCGAGGATGATGTCGATGCCTTGTTCCTCGACCTGGCGCGTGATTTCGGACACGGCAGAGAGGCCGCACGTGAAATAACGCCACGGCAAAGTCAGCCTGCCGAAGCCCGCCTGTTTGCGCCAACCTCCGGGGAAATTTCGGGTTTCCACGATTCGATCCACCCCGCGCTGGCGCAGCCAGTCTCCGAGCACGTTGCCAGGGCCGACCATCGGCACGACCTCCACGCCGAACTCGGGCAAGAGCGCGGACATGGTCGCGGCCTGGCGCTCGGCGCCACCGAAGAGCGGCGCGGGCTGAAGATACAAAGCCTTGATCCCGTTGCGCATCAGCTTGGTCGACATTACTTCCTCAATTCTTCCCGAAAGACGTCATGAGTAGGAAACCGCAATGGCACGTCAAAGTGGTGCTGCTTCTAGTCGGAGTCGCGCTCGTCGTGCTGTTCGTGCACCGCATCGGAGCGCGCGCCATCGGCGCCGAGCTCGCGCGCGTCGGACCATCCGCCTTCTTGATCGTCGTTCCCTACGCTCTCGGCACTGCGCTCAGCGCCGTCCCCTGGTCTTGGCTGTTGCCCCAGGCTTCGCGCCCTCCGGCGGGCGCGCTGATCGCCGGCCGCTTCGCGGCGTCCGGCGCCAATTCTCTCTTGCCGTTCTTCGGGCTCGCGGGGGAGCCAGCCCGATTGCTGTGGTTGCCTGTGGATGCTCGCGCCGCGGGGCTCGCCGCGATCGTGGTCGATCGCGTCCTTTACAACTCCGGCAGCGCGCTGGTCCTTCTCGCCGGCGCGGCGATATCGCTGTCGACGCTCCTGCCCCGCTACCTGAGCGTTCTCGCGGCGGTGACCTCGCTCGTGATCCTGGCGGTGACGATCGGCGCGTTGTTCAGTGTGGCGCGCTTCGGGGTGGGCAGGCGCTTGCAGGGCCTGCTCGCGCGCGTCCTCGGTGACGCGTACCGAGACGGGAACTTCGGCGAGAAAGTGGACGCTTCGCTGCAGGGCCTGCTGCAGAAACCCAGGCGCCGGCTGGCTCGCGGTCTCGCGTTGCATTTCGTGGCGCGGCTGCTGATCGGACTCGAGGTCTACGTCGCGCTCTGGTGCCTCGGCGCGAACGCGAGCGTGGCGGACGCGCTCGTCCTTGCCACGGTGCCCATCGCGACCGCGCTCTTTGCCTCGTCCATCCCGAGCCAGATCGGCGTGCAGGAGGGCGCTCAGGCCTATACGTGCGCGGCGCTCGGGCTTCCCCCCGCGCTCGGCGTCGCGCTCGTCTTGCTGCAGCGCCTGCGTCAGCTCGCCTTCGTCTCCGCGACGCCGGTGCTGCTCGCGCTCGCCAGGGCTCGGAGCCCCATGGCGCTCGGCGCAGAAACGCCTCCGCCGAGCTGATCCGAGGCGCCGCGCGTCGAGCACTGCGAAAGGCTCGCTGGCCGCTCGGTCAAGGCTTGTGCCAGAATTGTCGGCGCGCATCGTCGCAGATCCTGTTTCGCCCTAACGCTCCGCAATGCTCGTGCCAGAGAGCGAGAGCCTCCCCGGCATCACGAAAGCCGTCGCGAAAGAGGTCTCTCGCCCTCGCCGTGGCACGTTGGGTGCGCCTTTCACGAGGCAACCCGCCCCTCTTTGCGGCGCTCCGTCACCGACGACAGAGTCTTCGCCACGCCGGGGATCGCGGGTATCCCGAGCGGCCCCGCGTGCGCCGTGCGCGCAAGGTCACCCAGAGTCACGATGCCGATCAACGTTCCGTTCGGCTCGACCACAGGCACGCGCCGCACTTGTTCGGCTTGCATCATCCGCTCGAGCTCACTCAAACGAGTGTCGGGGTTGGCCGTGATCACCTTCTGGCTCATGGCGCTCGAAATCAGCGCGTCCCGAAGTGCAACGCCTTGAGTGTAGGCGGCCATCACGATGTCGCGGTCGGTGATCATGCCGACAGGGCGGCGGTCGTCGTCGATCACGACCAGACAACCGATATCCGCTTCCCACATCGTCCGAGCTGCCTGCTCCAAGGTCTGGTGAGCGAGACAGGTGAAGACGTTCTTCGTCATGGCTCTTTCGACTCTCATCGGGACCTCCGCTCGTGGCGTATCCCTCCGTCGAGGCAAGCCTCGAGCCAAGAGTCCGCCGGAGCGCGATGGGAAGTCGTCGCTCGGTCCGGGGTGCTCTGGCATACTGCGCGCAACGGTCGAAGCATCTTCAGAGCATCGTCATGAAGGGTGTGGCGAAAGGCGCCACAGGATCTGCGGAGGGTCGGGCCGCCCGCCGAGCGCTAGAGCATCACGTGGATCCCGAGCAATCGGCACTCAATTCGGAAACCGAGGTCCCCGCGCCTCCCGGCTCTTGGCAGCCGATGCGCAAACTCGCCCGCAAGGCGCTCGCGCCGGTCGAACGCTTCCTCTCGATCGAAGCCGCGAGCGGCGTCCTCTTGCTGCTCGTCGCCGTGCTCGCCCTGATCTGGGCGAACTCGCCCTGGGCGGGGCTCTACACGAGCCTCTGGCACACGCCGCTAGGCCTGCAGCTTGGCCGGTTCGCGTTCGAGCGCGACCTGCATTTTTGGATCAACGACGGGCTCATGACGGTCTTCTTCTTCGTCGTTGGCCTCGAGATCCGTCGCGAGATCCACCGCGGAGAGTTGAGCGAGCTCCGGCGCGCCGCGCTGCCCATCGCCGCGGCGCTCGGGGGCATGGCGGCGCCGGCCGCCTTGTTCCTGCTCTTCAACCACGGACGCGCCTCGAGCGTGGGCTGGGGCGTGCCGATGGCTACGGACATCGCGTTCGCGGTGGGCGTGCTGACGTTGCTCGGCAAACGTGTACCAGCCGCGCTGCGAGTCCTCCTTTTGGCGCTCGCGGTCATCGACGACGTCGGCTCGATCCTCGTCATCGCCTTTTTCTACTCGACCGAGCTCGCTCCCGTGGGTTTCGTCGTCGCAAGCGCTGGCCTGCTGACGATCGTCTTGCTGCAGCGCACCGGCATCCGCTCGCCCTGGGCATACGTGCCGCCAGCCTTGCTCGCCTGGTCCGGCGCCTACGCCGCGGGCATTCATCCGACGCTCGCGGGCGTCGTGATAGGCCTCATGACACCCGTCACCGCCTGGTACGGCCGCGAGCGGTTCGTCGCCGTCGCGGAGACCCAGGTGGAGTCGCTCCGTTCAGCGACGCCGGGGGACGAGCGCGCCCTGCTGCCCCACCTCGACAAGCTGACGGCCGTTCAGCGCGAAGCCGTATCGCCGGTGGAGCGGCTCGAGCACGCTCTGCACGGGTGGGTGGCGTACGTCATCATGCCCCTCTTCGCGCTCGCCAACGCCGGCGTCCCGCTCGGCGCCGCGAGCCTCGAGGGCGACGGCCTTCGGGTCTTCTTGGGCGTGATGCTCGGCCTCGTCCTCGGCAAGCCGGTCGGCGTGCTCGGGCTCACGTGGCTCGCGACCAAGGCTCGCCTCACTGCTTTACCCCGCGGAGTGAAGTGGACGAAGGTCACGGTCGTCGGCTTGTGCGCGGGCATCGGCTTTACGATGGCGCTCTTCATCGCTCAGCTCGCGTTCCCCCCGGGCCCTCTGCTCGAGACCGCGAAGCTTGCGATCTTGTGCGCCTCCGGTGTTTCCGCCGCGCTCGCCTACGTGGTCGGCCGCTGGGCCCTGACGAGCCAGTCCGAGTCGGGGCAAGCCGCAACGCCGGCCGAAGCCGAGGCGTCGACCGTGGCTTGAGCCGGCCTCCTCCTCGCCGGCCCAGGAGCTCGGGCGAAGACAAAGCGCCCTCTCCCACTCCCACGGGTCGGGCGCACGGGCCCTCCGGGTCGTAAAGTGTCGGAGGACCAGATGGTCGACGCCCCGCTGCCCGAACTCACGCTGCTCGCGCCGGTCGACGGCGTCTTGGTCGCGCTCGACCGAGTGCCGGACCACGAGTTCGCTAGCAAGTCCTTCGGAGACGGCGTCGCGATCGACCCCTCGGACGGCACGCTGCGCGCCCCCTGCGCCGGTCGCGTCGTCAGCTTGCACCCGGCCAATCACGCGCTCTCGCTCCGCACGCCTGCGGGAGACGTGATCTTGCTTCACGTCGGTCTGGATACGGTCAAGCTCGATGGGGAGGGAATTACCCCACGGGTGCTGGTCGGAGACGAAGTTCGCGCCGGGCAGCCGCTCCTCACGTTCGACCTCGACGTCCTCGCCAGTCAGGCGCGCGCCACGCTCACGCTGATGCTGGTCACGGAAGGGCGGACCGAGCTCGAGCTCTTGAGGCGCGAAGGTCCCGTAGTGTCCGCGCAGGATGCCGTGCTCCGCCTGATCGGACCGCGTCAGACCGTCGGCCGAGCACCCGACGGTGAGCCGGTGACCACGGAGCCTTTGACCCTGCTGAACCCAGCCGGTCTCCACGCTCGCTCCGCCGCCCGCCTCGTCGCTCGCCTTCGTCAATTTCAAGCCGAGGTGACCGTGCACAAAGGCACGGAGAGCGCGCGGGCAACCTCCATCGCCGATCTGTTGTCGCTCGACGTGGCTCGGGGTGAAACGCTGACGCTCACCGCCGTCGGCCCGGACGCCGCCGAATCCTTGATGGCGGCGCGCGAGCTCATCGAAGCTGGCTTCGGTGAGAACCTCGACGAGCCGACCTTCGCGATCGCCGGGCGCTTCCAGAGCGCCGACCCCGACGTGATCGGCGGCCTTCCTGCCTCGCCGGGGCTCGCCATCGGGCGAGTCGAGTTCATGTGCGCAGAGCCGCCGAGCTATCCACTCTCGACCGACTGCCCAGCGCTGGATCAAGATCGCCTGCGCAGCGCTATCGAGCGCGTCGCCACCGAGCTCGCGACCGCCAAGAAGACGTTCGAGCTCCGCGGCGAGCAGGAAAAGGCCCAGATCTTCGCTGCCCACGCCGAGCTCCTCGCCGACGAGGCGCTCGCAATCGAAGCGCTCGAAAAGATCACGCAAGGCAGCTCTGCCGCAGCCGCCTTCCGCGACACCATCCAGGCGCGCGGCAAGCAACTACGAGAGCTCAAGAGCCCGCTCTTGCAGCAACGAGCCGCCGATCTCGAAGACATCGGCTCGCGAGTGGTGTTCGAGCTCGCCGGAGTCAAGCGCCCGATCCCGGAATACGATCGTGAGACCGTCCTGGTCGCCGCCGAGCTCACGCCCTCCGACGTGGCGCACCTCGAGCCGGAAGGCGTGGCGGGGCTCGTGACCATCGCCGGCGGCCCGAGCTCGCACGCCGCGATCATCGCGCGCTCGCTCTCGATTCCTTACGTCGCCGGGGTCGGCGAGCCGGGCGCAAAGCTCGTCCCGGGGACGCGCGTGATCGTGAACGGCGACCAAGGCTTCATTCTGGCGCGGCCCAGCGAAGAAGCCTTGAAAGAGGCCGAGGGCGAGCTCGCGCGCCGGCACGCGCTCAGGGAACATCGCCTCGCGAAGGCGCACCAGCGCGCAGCGACCAGGGACGGCCGGCAGATCGAGATCGCTGCCAACATCGGGACCGCCGGCGAGGCGGCGCGCGTGATCGAGGCGGGAGCCGACGGCGTCGGCTTGCTGCGCTCCGAGTTCCTGTTCTTCGAGCGACGGACGATGCCGACCGAGAACGAGCAGCGGGCGACGTTCGAGGAGATCGCGCGCGCGCTCGGCCCTACGCGCTCGCTGGTGGTTCGAACGCTGGATGTCGGCGGAGACAAACCCCTGTCGTATCTGCCGCTCGAGCCGGAGGAGAACCCGTACCTCGGAGTGCGCGGCATCCGCCTCTCCCTACGACAGACCGAGCTCTTCGACGCGCAGCTTCGCGCCATTCTTGCCGCCGCTCGATACACGCGCCTGCACGTCATGTTCCCCATGGTGGCGAACCTCGACGAGTTCAGGGAGGCCAAGGCTCGCCTTACCGCTCAGGCCGAGCAATTGGGCGTTACCCAGGTGGCGGTCGGCATCATGGTGGAGGTACCGTCTGCGGCGCTCCTCGCCGACGTCTTCGCGAAAGAGGTCGATTTCTTCTCGATCGGAACGAACGATCTGACTCAATATGCGCTCGCCGTGGACCGAGGTCATCCTCTCCTCGGAGCTCAGGCCGACGCGCTCGATCCCGCCGTGCTCCGCCTCATCAAGCTGACGACGGACGCCGGAGCAGCCTTCGGAAAGTGGGTGGGCGTGTGCGGAGGTCTCGCGGCGGAGACGCTCGCCACCCCGCTGCTCGTGGGCCTCGGCGTCACGGAGCTCAGCGCTCCCGCGCCCGTAGCAGCGGACCTGAAAGCCGCCGTGCGCGGCTTGAGCTTTGCCGATTGCCAAGCGCTGGCGGCGGAGGCGCTCGGGCTCTCGAGCGCCAAGGCCGTTCGAGAGCTCTTGGTCCGCTTCAACGCCTGAGCGGCCCGCTCTGGTCGGCTCTGACCCGACGGCAACCTCGCAGGGCTGAAACGAAAGCCCCACGCGGGGCATTCTGCGCACGCTTGCGCGAAGGCCTGTCCTCGCGCAATTGTTCCATGCTTTGCTCCCCCCCGGAGAACTCGGACGATGAGCCCCGCAGCTGTCCTCGCGCTTGGTTTCTTCGTCGGCATGCGTCATGCCACGGACGCCGACCACGTCGTCGCTGTGTCCACGATCGTGAGCCGTGAGCGCACCCTGCGCGCCGCCGCGCCCATCGGCGTCCTCTGGGGCCTCGGGCACACGCTGACGATCGTGCTCGTCGGCGGATCCATCATCCTGTTCGGATTCGTGATCTCGCCGCGGCTCGGCCTGGGGATGGAGTTTACCGTCGCGCTGATGCTGGTCCTCTTGGGCGCGCTCACCGTTCGCAACGTGCTGCGGGATTCGCTCTCCATCGCCCGCATCCACGGTCACGGCCCGCCGCACGACCACTCTCACGCGCTCGACCCGGAGTCGCGCCACCACGCGCGTCCCCGCCTCGTGCGTCCCCTCCTGGTCGGGATCGTCCACGGGCTCGCCGGCTCCGCGGCGATCGCGCTGTTCGTGCTCGGGACCATCCGAGATCCGATCTGGGCGCTCGTGTATCTCTTGATCTTCGGTGTCGGCACCATCGCCGGCATGCTGCTCATCACCGTCGCGCTCGCGATGCCGCTCGTCCTCACCGTGCAACGCTTCGAACGGGTCCACCGCGCGCTCGGCCTCGCCTCCGGTATTCTGAGCGTGGTACTCGGTTTACTGCTGGCGCACGAGGTCGGCTTCGTACAAGGGCTCTTTACCGACAATCCGACCTGGACGCCCCATTAGGCGCGAGAGGGCTCCCGGCCGGGCAACTTTCCTCCCTCCTGAGAGGCGTTCCGGTAGGTTAATCTCACCGTTCGCGTCGGGAACCGTGACCACACGTACCAAGATCCTGCTGGTCGAGGACAATGTCCTCGATGCGGAGCTGCTCGAGCGCGAACTCCGGCGTGGCGGCATCGATTTCGAACTCCACCGCGTCGACGATCGACGCGCATTCCTCGACGCGCTGGACGAGGGGTTCGATCTCGTGCTGTCCGATTTCGAGCTCCCACAGTTCGACGGCCTCTCCGCGCTCGCGCTCCTGAAGGAACGAAACCCAGACGTGCCCTTCGTGCTGGTGTCCGGAACCATCGGCGAGGAGATCGCCGTCGCCGCGATGCGCCAGGGCGCGGCGGACTACCTGCTCAAGGACCGCTTGTCGCGCCTACCGACGGCGGTCAGGAGCGCGCTCGAGCAAGCGCGCTTGAGGCGCGAGAAGCGCGAGCTCGAAGAGCGGCTGCTCCGCGCCGATCGACTGGAGAGCTTGGGGCGCCTCGCGGGCGGCGTCGCGCACGATTTGAACAACATCCTCGCGCCCATCTTGATCGCGCAGGGCCTCCTGCGTCAGGGGGCCTGGAGCGCCGACGCGGTCGAGCTGCTCGACACCATCGAGACCAACGCGCAACGCGGCGCGAAGGTGCTGCGCCAGCTCCTCACCTTCGGCCGCGGGACGAGCGGGGAGAGGGTGCCGGTCCTGCTGGCGTCGGTGGTCGAGGAGATGCGCACCATCATGCGCGAGACGTTCCCGAAGAACATCAACGTCGTGACGGAGCTCGAGCCCAGCGCCGAGGTGGTGGCGGATCCGACGCAGCTCCATCAGGTGCTGATGAACCTGTGCGTGAACGCCCGGGACGCGATGCCCGACGGTGGAACCCTCGAGCTCGTCGTGCGCTTGGTCGACTTCGACGAGAAGACGGCCCTCCAGCACCCGGGCGCGCACGCCGGTTCGTACGCGGTGCTCGAGGTTCACGACACCGGCACCGGCATTCCCTCCGAGCACTTGAGCCGCATCTTCGATCCCTTCTTCACCACCAAGCGGCTCGATCAGGGAACGGGGCTCGGACTCTCGTCCGTGCTCGGCATCGTCAAAGGACATGGTGGCTTCATCGACGTGAGCTCCTGGCCCAAGCGGGGCTCCGAGTTTCGCGTGTACCTGCCCGCTTCGAGCTCCACGCACGAGGTCACGGCCGGCCCGACGTCGCTGCTCCGCGCCCGAGGGACGGGTCAGCTCGTGCTCTTGGTCGACGACGAGATCTCGGTGCTGCGCGTTTTCCACTCGGGGCTCTCGAGCGCGGGCTACCAGGCGCTCCAGGCGAGCGACGGCGCGGCGGCCCTCAAAGTCTTCGAGGAGCGAGGCGCCGAGATCGCCCTCATCGTGACCGATCTTGCCATGCCCAACCTCGACGGCCTGGGCATGGTGCGGACCCTCCGCGAAATCGGCGCGGGCGTGGCGTGCGTCGTCATGGCGGGCGCGATCACGAGCGAGCAGGCGAGCGCGCTGCGAGCGCTCGGGGTCCGACATTTTCTCCAGAAGCCGTTCCCTATCGAGACGCTGCTCGACGCGATCGAGCGAGCCCTCGGCGCGGAGCAGGGAGAGGGACCCTAGCGCTTGGCTCGTGAGGGCGAGATCTCCGAGAGCGAAGGTTGGTATCGGCAGTTCGTCGAGACCTTGCCGCACCTGCTCTGGACCTGCCGCGCCGACGGTGCCACCGACTACCTGAGCCAGCGCCTGCTCGCTTACCTCGGCGTCGACCAGGAGCAGATGCTCGGAGACCGCTGGCTCGAGCAGATCCACCCCCACGATCGAGATCGTGCCGCAGAGGCTTGGCGCCGCGCCGTGGCCACCGGCAGCGAGTACCACACCGAGTACCGCCTTCGCCGCCACGACGGGGTTTACCGCTGGATGGACGCGCGCGCCCTGCCCCTCCGCGACGCGCAAGGAAACATCACCAAGTGGTTCGGCGCCTGCACCGACGTGCACGAGCAGCGAGAGGTGCAGGAAGCGCTGCGCGTCGAGCAGCAGCGCCTCGAGAAGATGGCGGCGGTGTCGCCCCAACTTCTGCATTCGTTCCGCCGGAGCCCCGAGGGGACCTACAGCTTCCCCTATGTGAGCCCGGCCTTCACCAAGCTCTTCGGTGTCACCGCAGAAGAAATGGCGCTCGACTCCGCGAGTCTTTTCGCGCGGTATCACCCCGACGACCGACCCGGCATGGTCACCGCGCTCATGGAGTCGGCCCGCACCATGTCCCCGTGGCGCTACGAGTGGCGCGTGGACGTCCCGGGTCGAGGTGAAGTCTGGATCGAGGCGCATTCGATGCCGGTGCAGGATCCGGATGGAGGCATCACCTGGCACGGCAGCCTCGACGATGTGACCGAGCGCAAGCGCAAGGAAGCCGCGCTCCGCGAAAGCGAGCTCAAATTTCGCCAGATCGCAAACGCGGTCGACCACGCCTTCTGGATGATGGAGACCGAACCGGGCGAGCGCATCACCTACGTGAGCCCCGCCGTGGAGAAGATCTGGGGGCGAAAGCCCGAACAGTTTTACGATGACCCGCGACTCTGGGCGGCCTGCATCCACGACGAAGATCGCGCCCGCGTGCTCGCCACGTTCCTCGAGTGGGCGCAGGCGCCGTACGACGCTCAGTTCGAGGCCGAGTACCGCGTAAAGAAGTCGGACAGTGAGGTGCGCTGGGTTCTCGACCGAGCGTGGCCCATCCCGGATCCGAACGCTCGAGGGCTGCGCCTGGCCGGCGTGGCGGCGGACATCACGGAGCGCAAGCGTTTCGAACAGGCGCTCGTCGCGAGCAACGAGCGCTACGAGCAGATCGCCCGCTCGGTGAACCACGTCTTCTGGGTGCTCGATCTCGGTCCGGTGCGCCGAGTCTCCTACGTGAGCCCGGCGTTCGAGACGATCTGGGGGCGCAAGCGCGAGGAGATCTACGCCGATCCCGATCTTTGGATGAAATCCATCGACGAGCGGGACCTGCCCGCCGCGCAGAAGGCCTACGAGCGCTGGCTCGCCCATCCCGACAGCGAGCAGGCGCTCGACACCGAGTATCGCATCGTGCGCCCGGACGGGTCCACGCGCTGGCTCCACGATACCGGCATGTCGACGCTCGACGCGAGCGGTCGCCCTCTCCGTGTCAGCGGGGTCGCGGAGGACATCACCGCGAGGAAGGAAGCCGAGGTCGCGCTGCGGGAGGAGCGCGATCGACTCGCCAAGATGGCCGTGACGAGCCCGGTCCTCTTGCAGTCCTACCGCTTGCGACCCGACGGGAGCGTCTCCTTTCCGTTCGGCGCCGAGCGCCTGTCGCCGCTCTTCGACGTGCCGGCCGAGGTGCTCGAGCGAGACGCCAGCGCGGCCCTCGCGCGCATCCACCCCGAGGACCGCGAGCGAGCGGCCAAGAGCTTCGAAGAGTCACGCGCGCACCTCACGCCTTGGAACGACGAGTTTCGCCTCGTGCATCCCGTCCGCGGTGTGATCTGGGTAGAGGGACACTCCGTGCCGGTGCTCGAGCCGGACGGCGCGATCGTGTGGCACGGCGCCATCATGGACATCACGGAGCGCAAGCGCTCCGAAGAAGAGATCCGCCGCCTGAACGCTGCCCTCGAAGAGCGCGTCGCGCAGCGCACCGCCGAGCTCGAAGCCGCGAACCGCGACCTCGAAGCCGCGAACCGCGAGCTCGAGGCGTTCAGCTATTCGGTGTCGCACGATTTACGCGCGCCGCTCCGCACCGTGAACGGCTTCTCCCAGGCGCTGCTGGAAGACTTCGGCAGCGCCCTGCCCGACGGATCGCAGCGTTACCTCACCACGATTCGGAACGGCGCCCAGCGCATGGGGCAGCTCATCGACGACCTGCTCGCCTTCTCGCGCCTCGGGCGCAAACCATTGAAGCAGCGCACCGTAGACGTGGGGGCGCTGGTGCGCGATTGCCTGGAGGAGCTCGGGCAGCCGCTCCGGAGCGAAACGGCCGAGGTAGTCATCGGCGACCTGCCGCCCTGCGTGGGCGACCCCTCGCTCTTGCGTCAGGTTTTCTTGAACCTGCTCTCGAACGCGTTCAAATACTCCCGCCACCGAAGCCCCGCCCGAGTCGAAATCGGCAGCCGAGTCGAGCCCGATGGAGAAGTGGTCTACTTCGTCCGCGACAACGGCACCGGCTTCGACATGGCGTACGCCCATCGGCTCTTCAAGGTTTTCCAGCGCCTCCACCGCGAAGACGAGTTCGACGGAACCGGTGTCGGGCTCGCCATCGTCAAGCGCATCGTCGTGCGGCACGGCGGCAAGGTATGGGCGGATGCGGCGCCGGACCGCGGCGCGACGTTTTCGTTTACGCTCGGCAGCCAGTGGTGAAAGACGGCGCACCGGACGAGGCGAGAGCGCGGGTCTTCGAGCTCGTCTCGCGTCACGGCTTCAACGCCACGGCGTTCCAGACTCTCGAGCCCGGGTACTCCTATTTCTTCGCCGAAGACGCCTGCGTGGCCTACGTCGACACCGGGCGCGCCTGGGTCGTCGCGGGGGCACCGATCGCGGCCCCCGAGGCGATCGGCGAGCTTGCGACGCGCTTTGCCGCCGAGGCGCGCGCACACGGGAAGCGCTGCTGCTTCTTCGCCACCGAAGAGCGACTCCAGAGCGCGGCCGGAGC
>JAEZYO010000746.1 GCA_023419055.1 Pseudomonadota bacterium
GGTCGACACCGAGCAGGCTGAGGTTCGTGGTCTTGGCGCTGCTGTCGATGTCGGTGTCCGTCGTCTCGTCGGTGTACGAGATCTTCACGCGGTCGAAGTTGAGCGCGGTGACGCGCTCGATCGCGAAGATGAACTGCCCGTCTTCACCGACGTTGTCCACGTTCTTGCGCTGCGGCACGTAGCCCGAGTAGCCGCCGCCGCTGGTGCCGTAGCTGCCCGAGAACTGTTGGGCTGGGGCGAGCGAGCTCGTGCCGACGAGGGCGGCGCAAAGACAAAGCGAGCGAACCAGGTGCCTCATGAACATCCTCCGATAGGGCAGGGATAGTAGCCCAAATCGAGGTGAGGCCCAGGCGCCGTTACCCGTCGTCGGCGATCAGTGCCTCGAGCCTCGCGAGGCGTTCGTGCAGGGACGCCTCGTCCGGGGCGCGTAGCGTCACGTGCCCGACCTTGCGGCCGGTGCGCGGAGACTTGCCATACGCGTGCAGGTGAGCGCCTTCGATCGCGAGCACGCTCGCGACGTCGGGGATCGCCCCGATCAGGTTCCGCATGGCCGCTGGGCGAATTTGCCGAGTGGAGCCGAGCGGCAGCCCGAGGATCGCGCGCAGGTGGTTCTCGAACTGGCTCGTCTCCGCGCTCTCGATGCCGTGGTGGCCCGAGTTGTGGACGCGCGGAGCGATCTCGTTGGCGTAGAGCTCCGAGCTCCCACCGACGCGAGAGAGCTCGAAGAGCTCGAGCGTGAGCACGCCGACGTAGTCGAGCCGATCGAAGAGCTTTTGCAGGTAGCTTTCCGCGAGCGCTTGCGTCTCGGGCGAGAGGTTCGGCGCGGGTGCCAGCGTGCGCCGCAAGATCCCCGCGCGGTGCTCGTTCTGCACGAGAGGATAGAAGGCGATCTCACCGCGCGAGCTCCGCGCGCCGATCAAGGAGAGCTCGCGATCGAAGCGCACGAAGCCCTCGAGCAAGAGCGGGACACCGCCGAGCGCTTGCCAGGCGGGCACGATGTCGGCGGGGCCTTGCAAGCGGAACTGGCCCTTGCCGTCGTAGCCGAGGCGCCGCGTTTTCAGGAGGGCCGGGTAGCCGACGGTCTCGAGCGCGCTCCGGAGCTCGTCTTCCGAGTCGATCGGCGCGAACGGGGCAGTCTGGATCCCGAGCTCGCGGAAGCAGGTCTTCTCCGAGAGCCTGTCTTGCGCGACCGAGAGCGCGGCGGGCGGCGGATAGACGGGCACCCGCTCGGCGAGTCGAGCGAGCGGCTCGGCGGGGACGCTCTCGAACTCGTACGTGACCACGTCGCACTCGGCGAGCCGTTCGAGCGCGCGCGGGTCCGAGTAGTCGAGGCTGAGCTGCTCGGCGAGCGCCGAAGCGGGGGAGTTCGGGGTCGGGTCGACGAACACGAAGCGGAGCGCGAGCGGGTAGCCCGCGAGCGCCAGCATCTGTCCGAGCTGCCCGCCTCCCAGCACGCCGACGACCGGGCCGCGACCGTCAGCGTCGAGGATCGGGGTACTCGAGGACACTTTGCGTCCGCGTGGTGCGATAGTGATCGAGCGCCGAGAGCACGGCCGGGTGCGAATGCCCGACGATGGACGCCGCGAGCAGCGCGGCGTTGATCGCTCCGGCGCGACCGATGGCGAGCGTCCCGACCGGAACGCCCGCGGGCATCTGCACGATCGAGAGCAGCGAGTCCATGCCCTTCAGGGCCTGGCTCTCTACGGGCACCCCGAGCACGGGGAGGGTGGTCTTGGCAGAGACCATGCCCGGCAGGTGGGCGGCGCCTCCGGCCCCGGCGATGATCACGAGCAAGCCGCGCGAGCGTGCGCTCGACGCGTACTCGAACATCTTGTCGGGCGTGCGGTGCGCGGACACGACCTCGACCTCGTGCGGCACCTCGAGCTCCTCGAGCGTGGCGGCCGCATGGCGCATCGTTTCCCAGTCGCTCTTCGAGCCCATGATCACGCCGACGAGCGGCGAATTCTCTTGCAGTCCGGTCACGGGGGGCCGGGACTATTGCTCAGAGATCCTCGGCCCGCAAGAGGTGAAAACCCCGGGCGGCGCGGGGTCAGAGCCGGAAGGCGCGCGAGGTGAGCTCGTCTTCATCGGGGAAAGCGAGCGTTTCACCGACGCGGAAGCCCCCGCCCGAGAGGTCGTAGAACTCGAGCTCCCGCAGTTCGAAGTCCACGATCGCGGCGCTCTGCGGGTACCCGCGGTGCAGGGTCCCCGGGTTTATCACGGTGAGCTCTTTCAGGCGCCGCACCATGGTCTGGTGGGTGTGCCCGCCAATCATGAAAAGGTAGCGGTTCTGCTTGAGGAGCCGCTGCAGCTGCGAGTTGTGCTCGAGATCGTACCGCAGGTGGTCGCGCTTGACGGCCACCATGTCGTCGTCGTCGATGCCGTGACACAGGAGGAGCTTGCCGGCGCGCGTGTCGAAGGCGAGCTTGGGCGGGAGCTTCTCGAGGAATGCGCGGGTCGAAGCGCTCACCACCCTCGGAGGTGTCGCGTCGGGGTCGTCGCGAAGCTCACCGGCGAGCAGCCAGCGGTCGTGATTGCCGAGCACGGTGTGCACACCGTGCTGCTCGAGCAAACGGCAGGTTCGGTTGATGTCACCCGCGCCGTCGGCGATGTCACCGACGCAGAGCACCGCGTCGAGACCGAGCCGCGCGAAGTGATCGAGCAGACGGGAGAGAACCTCGTCTTCGCAATGTACGTCGCCGATGACGCCGACTCGTCCGAGCACGGTGCTCGACCCCTGCGCTGCCATTCGGATTATCTTCCCACGCTTTCCGAGGACGACCAACGACTAAGCGCCCGAACCTCGAAGAAGCTTCGGCTGTGGCCAAAATCCACGCGGCGACGGGGTGGAAGCGCTCGGTGTGGTCCGGTATAGGACTTCGGCAATGAAGCGCTCATCTTCGTGCTGCCTGCTCCTCGGGGTTCTTTTCTCGGTGGCTTGCTCGGCCGCACGGCCCAGTGAGCCG
This sequence comes from Pseudomonadota bacterium, assembly GCA_023419055.1. The sequence continues at coordinate 2,967 of JAEZYO010000746.1, forward strand.
CCGCCCGAGCCGGCCCCCGCTGCAACGGGTGCCGCCGCCGAGCCCAAGAGTAGCCCACCCAAGACGGCAGGCTCGCCGAGCGCAGCAAAGCCCGCGCCGGCCCCGGCGAAAGCGGAAACGAAGGCACCGAGCGCGCCCGAGGGGCCGTCGTCGTGTCCCTCGGGCATGGTGCTCGTCGAAGGCGAGTACTGCACCGACGTCGACCACGTCTGCAAGAAGAGCTGGTACGACAAGTCGAACAAGAAAGAGGTCTGCGAAGAGTTCGAGCCGGTCAGCAAGTGCGTCGGCAAGAAGGAGAAGAAACGCTTCTGCATCGACAGGTACACGTGGCCGAACGAAAAGGGAGAACGCCCGGAAGTGATGAACCGCTTCCATCAAGCGCAGGTGAAGTGCGCGTCGGTCGGCAAGCGCCTCTGCAGCGAGAGTGAGTGGACCATGTCATGCGAGGGGCCGCGCATGCTTCCGTTCCCGTACGGCTACGTGCGAGACGCCGACAAGTGTCACGGAGACGTCGAGTGGGATTCGCCGGACATGAAGAAGGTGGCCGCGCGGGATCCCAATGAGCTCGCTCGTCTTTGGAAGGGCGTGCGCAACGGGAGTCAACCCGAGTGCGTGAGCGAGTACGGCGTCCCCGATCTTCCCGGCAACGTCGACGAGGTGGTGTCGAGCGAGCACAACGGCGACCCGAGCTTCAAGGGCAAGTACGACAGCATTCACACCGGCGGGCCCTGGTACAAATTAGTAATTTATCAGTGGAGCACCTAGATCTACAC
>JAEZYO010000881.1 GCA_023419055.1 Pseudomonadota bacterium
ATGTAGAAGCGCACGTGAATGCCGACCCGCTTGGCCATCTCCGCGGCCTCGATGATCTCCTCCTTGGTGATCTTCTTGTGAATCGCCTCGAGGATGCGCTGCGACCCCGACTCCACGCCGAGACTCAAGCGCTGGCAGCCGGCGAGGCGCATCTCGTGCAAGAGCTCCTCGTTCAGCACGTCGACGCGCGTGTCGCAGCTCCAGAGGAAGTTGAGCTTGCGCTCGCGGATCCCGCGACAGAGCTCGAGGACGCGCTTCTTGTTCGTGGTGAAGGTGTCGTCCTTGATCTGGAGCATCTTCACCCGGACGCGTGAGAGCGCGAGCTCCAGCATGTCGAGCACGTAATCGTTCGAGTGTCCGCGGAAGCCGCGACCCCAGCTCGTCTCCGCGCCGCAAAACGTGCACGCCCACGGGCAGCCACGCGACGTCATCACGATGTGCGTGTCGAAGTAGCGGTGCGGCACCTCGAGCACGTCGAGGTTCGCGATCGAGGGACGCTCCGGCGCGCGCTCGATGGCTCCGTCGCGCCGGAACACCGTGCCCGCGATGCCCGTCACGGGCTCTCCCTTCCCGCGCCGATCGAGCAACTCGAGGAACGTCGCGTCGCTCTCCCCCGTGCACACCAGATCGATCTCGGGGTGGTGCGCGAGCATCTCGGGCGCGAGCGGCGTGGCGTGAGGGCCTCCCACGATCACGAGTGCGTCCGGGTGTAGGCGCTTGATGGCGCGCGCGGTGATGGCCACTCCGCGCCGATTCGCCGTCCAGCACGACATCCCGAAGACGTCGGCGTCGAGGGCGCCGAGCACCTCCTCGACCCGGTCCCACTCGTAGGCCGACAGGTTCAACACCTTCACCTGGTGTCCGGCGCGGATGGCCTGCGCGCCCAGGGAGAAGAGGCCGTACGGCGTTTGGTAGAAATCGGCGTCGAGATCGCCCGGCTGAAAATCGGCCGGCGGCCCCTCTCCGGCGAGGTCCGGAGCTTGCCCCGTGGCAGGGATCTTCCAGGGGGGTGGGTAAAGGAGGGCAACCTTCATGATCTTGAGGCGACGACCGGTTTGAACCAATGAGCCGCCGCGAAGCGGCCCGCGTGAGGTGGGAGCGCTCTAGGCGACGACCTTGGCTCGCAGTGTACAACCGTCTGAGCTACGCTCGGGCATCCGAGTTACTTCGCAAGGGTTGTGCGGGTGGCGACTTCGAGCAAGTCCGTAGCGAAAATTCTAGTCTGTCTGGCCCTGCTCGGACCGAGCGCCGCCGGCGGCTGCGGTGCGCGCACCGGTCTCGAAACGGGCATCTCGAATGACGCGGGCGCCGACCGCGACGTCGAGACGCCGGACACGTGTCCCGATCGTACCGTGACCCGGCTCCGGCTCGGAGCCGTGCGACAGATGGACCTCTTGTTCGTCGTCGATAGCTCCGTGTCGATGGCGGACAAGCAGGCGCTCTTGAAAGACGCAGTGCCACCGCTCGTGACCCGACTGGTGAACCCGTTCTGCATCGACCCCCTCACGGGTTTGAGCGAGGCCCCGGTTGGTCCGGAGGTCCCCTGCCCCGCCGGGACCGAGCGCGAGTTCTCGCCGCTCGAGGACCTGCACATCGGCGTCCTCACGACGAGCCTCGGGGCTCACGGAGGCCAGGTGTGCGGGGTGTTCGCGCAGGAAGGCGGCACGGCCGACGACCACGCGCGTCTCCTGCCGAGCGTGCGCCCGGGGCTCACGAGCTACCAGGGGCTCGGCTTTCTCGCCTGGGATCCCAAGGCCGATCTGGAGCCACCGGGTGAAAGCGATCCGGGGCGCCTGGAGAGCGATTTCGTCGCCCACATCGGCGCGGCGGGCGACGACGGCTGCGGCTACGAGGCGCCGCTCGAGACCCTGTATCGCTTTCTCGTCGACCCGGCGCCGCCCGCCTCGGTCCAAGTCGGCAACTGTCCCGGCGGGGGCACCGGTTGTTCGGAGCGCGTGGGCATCGACGAAACGGTGCTCGCTCAACGCAAAGCGTTCCTGCGCCCCGACTCGGTGGTCGCGATCCTGATGCTGACCGACGAGAACGACTGCTCGATCATCGACGAGGGCCAGGGCTTCCTCGTCGGTACGCTCTACAACGGCGACGAATCCTTCCGGATGCCGCGCTCCACGAGCTCGTGCGCGACCGACAGCAACGACCCTTGCTGCCGAACGTGCGGGACCTTCGAGACGACTCCTCCTCCCGGCTGCGTGCCGCTCGCGCAAGACGTCGAGTGCCTGAAGAGTCCGTGGCTCGACGAGCCGAACGATCGCAGTAACCTCCGCTGTTGGGATCAGAAGCGCCGCTTCGGCGTCGATTTCCTTTACCCCACGGCGCGCTACGTCGTCGGCCTGAAGGAGCCAACGATCTGTCCGTCCTCCATCTACCGTGACAGCGACTGCCTGTGCCGCGACGCCCGGAAGAAGGCGCTCGACGCGGGTCTCCCGGAGCCCCCCTGCACCACGGCCGAGACGGGCGCACCCGTCCCGAACCCGCTCTACTCGAACCTCACGTCCGAACCGGCCTTCACCCGAGATCCCTCTCAGGTATTCCTCGCCGGTATCGTCGGCATCCCCTGGCAAGACCTCGCTACGCCGGAGACCCTGAACGATCCCGAAAAACTCGAGTACCTGGACGCGAACGAGCTCCACGCCGAGGATCCCGCGACGGGCCTCACGCGCTGGGATCAAATCCTCGGCAATCGCGCGCTCGGCGTCGCGGGCGACCCGTTCCTCGTCGAGTCCGTGCTCCCGCGCTCGGGTCAAAATCCCATCACGGGGCAGCCGATCCTCCCGCCCGAAACCGTGGGACCGACAGCGACCATCAACGGGCACGAGTACGAGAACTCGGGCGGCGTGAACCTGCAGTACGCATGCACCTTCCAGCTCGCCGCGGAGCGGGATTGCAGCATGACGAACGGCGCGAACCGCCTGGAGTGCGACTGCAACCCGGACGTTTACAACCCGACCAGCCCGCTCTGTCAGGCCCCCGCGGGGCCGAGCGTGCAGTACCGGCAATACTTCGCGAAGGCGTTTCCTGGCCGCCGCCTGCTCGAGGTGCTGCGTGACTTCGGCGACAACAGCATCGCCGCTTCGATTTGCCCGAAGAAGATCGAGGGGAGCGAGACGGACCTCGGCCTCGGCTACCGCCCCGCCGTCGCGAGCCTGGTCTCGCGCTTCCGTTGCGCGAGCCTGGACGCCGAGTTCATCTCCGATCCCTCCTCGTTTCACTACGGCCAGGTGCCTTGCTCGGTCGTCGCCGTGAACAAGCAGGGCAACTGCCCTTGCAGCGGGAGCGGCCGTTTCCCCGTGACGCCCGTCGCGCGCGCGACCCTCCTCGACCAGCTCGAGGCGCAGGGCTCCTGCGGCGGGAGCACCGGCGTCGCGTGCGACTCGTACTGCCTGTGCGAGCTCGCGCAGCTTTCGGGTCCGGGCTTGCAAGCGTGCCAGAGCGACACCGAGCCGATGGGCAGCGCAGGTCCGCTCAGCGGCTGGTGCTACGTGGATCCCGAGCAGGGCTTCGGCTCGAACGAGGCGGTCGGGACCTGTCCGGCGAGTCAACAGCGCAACGTGCGCGTGCTGGGCAACGCGAACCCGCTAGAAGAGGAATCGCTCTACTCGGTCTGCGTACCGTCGTGCGCCGGATCAGGCGACGGCGACGGCGACTGAGCGCTACTTCGCGACGAGCTTCTGCGCGCGGCCGACCCAATCGTCGCGGCGGATCCGCTCGGGGCTGACGTTCAGCTTCTCGGCGACGCGGACGACGTCGTCGGCGCTGAAAGCCGCGATCTGCGCGAGCGTCGTGATACCGAGCGCCTTCAGCGCCTTCTCGAACTTCGGCCCGATCCCGCGCAACACCTTCAGATCGTCGGTCGCCGTACCGCGCGGCGCTGCAGCGAGCTTGGATTCGAGTGAGGCGATGCGCGCGTCGCGCTCCGACAGGAGCGTCTCGAGCTCGGCGGTTCGGGCGGCCTCTTCCTCGAGCTCCTGC
>JAEZYO010000920.1 GCA_023419055.1 Pseudomonadota bacterium
CCGTGGTCGTGCCCATGGTCTCCGGCAAGGACGACGCGGCTCTGGTTCAGGGGCTGCGCGAGGGCCGACCCGACGCGACGGCAGCTTTTTTCGAGCGCTACTCTCGCTACGTCGAACGGATCATCACCCACCTGATCGGGTTCGATCGCGAGCTCGCCGATCTACTGCAAGAAGTCTTCCTGCAAGCCATCGCCGGGATTCATTCGCTCAATGATCCGCTCGCCCTGCGCGCCTGGCTGTCGCGCATCGCGACCACGACCGTGCAGAAGACACTGCGCACGCGCTCTCGACGAGCGTGGCTCAGGCTGTTCGCCGATCAGACGGAGGAGGCGCAGTGGGAAGCGCCGGCGGCGCACGCCGACGAGGACACGCTTCGAGCTCTCCGCACGGTCTACGAAGGGCTGGATCGCTTGCCGACGGACGAGCGCGTCGTGTTCTCGCTTCGGTACATCGAAGGCATGGATTTCGCCGAGCTGACGATCGCGTGCGGAGTCTCGACATCGACCGTCAAGCGCCGCTTGCGTCGTGCGGAGCGTCGCTTCGTGGCGTTCGCCAAGCGGCGTCCCGAGCTCGCCGTCTGGCTGAAGGAAGGAACGCGATGGACCGATCGCTAGGGCCGCTCTCTGTCATCGGGGCGAGAACGTCGGCCGCGCTCGAGGTCTACTCGGACGCGCGAGAGCAGGCGATCGAGACCGCGCGCCGTCGCGTTCTCGAAGCGTCCCGGCGCTCGCCCGAGCGAGCGTCGCGTAAGGCTCCGCACCTGGCGCTTGCCGCAGCCTTCGCGGTCGCGGTGGTGGCTTTGACCGTCCTGTCGCTGCGACTTTCCCCGCTCGAGTTCACCGCGGACGGGCGCTCCGTCGACCTCGACAACTGGGTCGCGGCCCCGGTCGATCGCTCCGTGGCTCTCGATTTTTCGGACGGTTCGGCGTTCGTCATGCAAGGTTCGTCGCGGGCTCGCGTCGTTGCCGTCGAGCGACACGGTGCGACCATCGCCCTCGAAAATGGGAGCCTGGACGCGCGGGTAGTGCATCGCCCAGGCAGCGCGTGGAACGTGATCGCGGGGCCGCTCACCGTAAAAGTGACGGGCACCCACTTCAGGGTGACCTGGTCGGCGCTCGAAGGGGAGCTGACCGTCGCGGTCAAAGAGGGGAGCGTGACCGTCGGCGGGGCGTTCATCGGGGCCGCCCAGTCGGTCGGAGCGGGTGAATCGCTCCGTGTGGTCGTGAGTGAGCGACGCGTCGAGCGGGGGCCTCGAGCGTCGACGATGCTCGAGCGGGGCGACTCCGCTCGTCCGGCCCCGGCGGAGGACTCGGCGCGAGCGCTCGTGCCGAGCCCGGCTCCCTCGGAGAAGCCGGTGGATTCTCGTGAGCGCGCTCCCGAAAAGGCGACCAGCGAGGGTGAGCAGGCCCCATCGACGCCGGAGTGGCGAGAGCTGATTCGCTCTGGCTCGCTCCGAAGTGCGTTCTCCGCGGCTGAGGCTCGCGGCTTCGACAAAGTGTGCCGGGAGGCCACCGCGGCCGAGCTCCTGGCGCTCGGTGACGCCGCGCGACTCTCCGGGCGCCCCGAGCGCGCAAACCAGGCCCTGCGCTTGCTTCGTTCGCGTTATCCTGCGGATCCGAGGCGCGCGGCCGCCGCTTTCGCGCTCGGCAAGGTCGCGTTCGACGAGGCGAGAGATTACCGGCAAGCTGCAGAGTGGTTCTCGATCAGCGTCCGCGAGCAGCCGGGAGGTTCGCTCTCGCGAGAGGCCCGCGGGCGCCTGCTCGAGGCCCTGCAGAGGGCGGGCGATTCGGCCAACGCAGAGCGCGCCGCTCGGGACTATCTGGAGCGTCATCCCAGTGGTCCGCATGCGGCGCTCGCTCGTTCGATTCTTCGCTAGGCTAGGTTGCATCGAGCGTCTCTGGGGTCCCTGCCTGTTCGCTCTTTTCGCCTGCTCGTTCAGCGCGACGGCGCACGCCGAGCCCGTGAAGAGGGTGATCGTGATCGATCCCGGAGTGCCCGCACTCTCCGGGCGGTTACTGGAGGAGATTGAAGCGCTCGGCCTCGACGCGAGCTTGATCGGCGAAGGCGACCCTTCCGAATCGCTCGAGGGAAGCGCGCGGCGAAACGGAGCGATCGCTGCGATCCGGATCAGCGGCAGTGAAACGGGCGCCGTCGAAATGACGATCGTGGATCGAGCCACGGGCAAGACGGTGAGCCGTCGTTTGGCGATCGCGACGCCTTCCGATCCGGCTGCCGCGGAGCTGATCGCGACGAGGACGGTGGAGCTCTTGCGGGCCAGCCTAATGGAGCTTTCAGCGTCGCATCCTCCGCGCGGCGAGGTGCGAGTCACGCAGCCGGAAATCGAGAAGCTTACCGCGCCAGAGCCGGCGAGCATGCGGCTTTCTCTTGCCATCGGGCCCTCGGTAGTCAAGGGCTCTTCGTTCGACCTCGCGGCGGGCGTGGGGATGTCGATCAGTGTCCTCTGGAAGGAGCGGCTCGGCGTCACCGGGCGGTTCTTCTTACCCGTCGTTGCGGCCGAGCTCGAGACTTCCGAAGGGCGCATCGAGCTTCGTCCCTCGCTCTATCGCGTAGGCGGAGTCGTGGTGATCGGTGAGCGCTCGAGCGTGTTCGCGGGCTACCTCGAGTCGGGGCTCCTCTTCGGCGTGCTCGCCCTCTCGGGCGCGGCGGAGAGCCCGTTCTTCGGGGTGCACGAAGACGAGCTCGTGTGGGGGCCCTGGTTGGGGGCTGGATTGAGGTCGAGTCTCACGTCGAAGCTCGGGTTGGTTGCGGGCGTCGACGCGGCTTTCACTTACCCGAAGACGGTGATCCGGTCAGCCGGAGACGAAGTCACGACGTTCGGTCGTCCCGTCGTCTCCGGAATGCTCGGGCTGGAGATGACGTGGCCGTGAGGTGGCTCGGCTCGCTCGTTTGTTTGCTGGGCTCGAGCTGTGGAACCCAGTTCTCCGATCCCATCCAACGTCTCAGCGAGGAGCAGCCCGAAGATTCTTGCGCGGCGCGCTCGACCGAGAGCGAGTGCCTCGCCGAACCCGGCTGCTCCTTCCAGCCGAACCAAGTCGGCTGCGACCCGGCCGATCCCACCTGTCCGCCTGGACTTTGCAGTAGCGGCGATCCGTTCGTGCGGCGCTTCGGAGACACGCTCTTGCTCCACGACGCGCCGTATCGCTTCGTAGGCACGGTGACCTGGGGGCTCGCGTGGGCGAACGACGGCTGCCAGGTGAGCTCGCTCGAAAACCAGGAGCAAGCCCTCTCGCGAACCTTCTCGGACCTGTCGGGCATGCGTGCGTCTGCGCTCAAGGTCTGGGCGTTTCAGAGCTTTGCGGGCGAGGACGGGCGCGACTACGCCTCGTTCGAGCGCATCGTCGACGCCGCACGGCGCGCCGGGGTCCGCTTGATCTTGGTGCTCGAGAACCACTACCCGGATTGCACCTCGGGGGGGCTGCGAAATGACGCGTGGTACGCGGGCGGCTACGACGCGCCGTACGGAGACTACTCACTCTCCTATCCGGATTACGTTGCCGGGCTCGTCGAGCATTTTCGTGACGAGCCCACGATCTTGGCCTGGGAGCTGATGCACGAAGCGCGCGGAGAAGACTTCGCCGCGCTCGACGGGTTCACCGAGCGAGTTTCGGCGCTGGTGCGGGGGCGCGATCCGAATCACTTGATCGCGCTCGGCACGGACGCCGGTGATTCACAGGCGACGTCTCGTTCGGGCACGGTCTCGAATTATCGACGCCTGCACGAGCATCAGGGCATCGATCTGCTCGACGTGCACGACTTCGCGGACGAAACTGCGCCGCTTCCGACGAGCTTCAGCGAGCTTTCGACCATTTCCAGAACGCTCGACAAGCCCATCTTCGCAGGAGCCACCGCGGTGGAGCTCACCGAGACGACGCCGAGCGCGTTCGAGCTTCGGGCTCAGCGCATCGAGGAGAAGCTCACGGCCGCCACGAACGCGGGGTTCGTCGGGTTTCTCGTCTACGACTACTATCCGGATTGGACGGATCCGGGGCGTCAGTTCGACGGTCGAGCGGGAGAGCCGCTGGCTGGTCCGAGCGGAGTCTTGGCAAGGCACGCTCCGCCGCGTCCCTGAGAGAGCTCCGGTAGCTTTCCGCTCACCACGAAAAGGCTGCGAAACGTGACCTCGGCTCGCGAGACGCGGGAACAGAGGAGGCATGACGAAGGTTCGACTTCGCCCTCGGCTTCCCCGAGTGGCTCCGCTCTTGCTGCTCGCGGGTGGAGTGAGCTGTCTCGCGTGCACGGCGCAAATTCTCGGTGAAGAAGGGCCCGGTTCTGGAAGCGTCTCGAACGGCAGCGGCGCGGGTTCCGGCGCCGGCGCCAGCGCGGGCGGGAGCTCCTCGGGAGGGAGTGCCGGTGGTCTCGGGTCGACGCCCGAGGAGGTCGAAGCCGCGTGCGAGGCGATGCAAGGGAAGCTCGACGTCGGTCTCACTCGTTTACGCCGCCTGACGAGAGTCGAGCTCGACAACACCGTACGCGACCTCTTCGGTATCGAGGCAGGCGCCGTCGAGACGATCGCTCCAGACGAGCGCATCGGACCGTTTTCCAGCAACGCCATCGCTCCGCCCACCGACCTGCTCATCGAACAGTATCAGGAGCTCGCCGAGCGAGTCGCTCTGGAGGCGGGGCCGAGGATGGCGGAGATCGCCCCCTGTGACCTCGCGGCGGACACCGGCTCCACGTGTTCCACTCAGTTCGTGAAGGCGCTCGGGGGGCGCGCGTTTCGCCGGCCACTCGCAGACGCGGAGGTCGCCACCTACGTGGGGCTCTACGACACGGTTCGTGCGCTGTCCGACGCCACGGGTGGCTTCACTGCGGTAATCGAGGGCTTGCTCCAGTCGCCGTTCTTTCTCTATCACTCGGACGCTTCGAGCCCTGGCGCGCCCACCGCGACGCCCGTCCTGCTCGATCAGCACGCGCTCGCGTCTCGCTTGTCCTACTTCCTCTGGGGCACCATGCCGGACGCCGAGCTGTTCGGCGCCGCAGACACGGGCGCGCTCGCCGACCCTACGGCAGTCTCGGCGCAGGTGACGCGCCTGCTCTCGAGCCCGCAGGCAGAAGTAGCGATCGCGAACTTTCACACTCAGTGGCTCGGGTTCGCGGACCTTCTGGAGAAGCAGAAGGACCCGGCGATCTATCCCGACTTCAACGAAGACGTCTCTCGCGCCATGCTGCAAGAGACCACCGCCTTTACCCGCGCGGTCGTGCTCGAAGGCGATGGCTTGCTGAAGACGCTGCTCACGTCGAACCTCGCGTTCCCGGTGGGCCCGCTCTTCGAGCTCTACGGCGTGGCTCAGCCGCAGGGCTTCGTGCCGGGTACGGCCGTAGCGCTCGACGCCACTCGCCGCTCCGGCATCCTCACGCAGGCCGCGTTTCTCACTCGGCACGCGCACGGCAACCAGACCTCTCCGGTGCACCGCGGCATCCTGGTGCGAGAGAACCTGCTCTGCCAGCCGATCGACCCGCCGCCCGCCAACGTGGCCGCGTCACCTCCGCCTCCCACGCCCGCCACCTCCACGCGCGAGCGTTTCGCGCAACACGTGGCGGACGGAGCCTGTGCTGGTTGCCACTCGCTGATCGATCCGATCGGCCTCGGCTTCGAGCACTACGACGCGGTCGGCGCCTACCGCGAGGTCGACGGACAAGGCCCGGTCGACGCGAGCGGAGAGTTCACCAACGTGCGCGACGATCTCGCGGGCTCGTTCACGAACGCCGTCGAGCTCACGGCCATGCTCGCCGAATCGGCAGAAGTGGCTGACTGCGTCTCTAGACAATGGTTCCGGTTCTCGCTCGGTCGAGTGGAGAGCAAGAGCGACGCCTGTTCGGTGCGGGACATTCAGACTGGCTTCAATGACTCCGATCACAACATCCGCTCGCTCTTGACCGAAATCGTCACGAGCGACGCCTTCCGATACGTCCGTTCGACGGGTGGAGACACGCCATGAATCGCCATCGCCACGCTCATCGCCTGCGGCGCAGGAACTTCCTCCGAGCGCTCGGGCTCGGCGCGGCCGCAAGCCCGCTGATTCCTCTCTTGAATGCTACCGGTCAGGAGCTGACGCGACCGAAGCGGCTCGTCTTGATCTTCGAGCCCGACGGCGCGCCGGCCCTCAACTACAACACCACGGTCGACTTCAGGCCGCAGGGTTCGACGACCGACTTCACGCTCCACCCGATCCACGCGCCGCTCGAGCCCTTCAAGGCGAAGCTCGTCATCCCCTGGGGATTGAAGCTTACCGCGGGCGGAGCCGGAGAGGCGCACGCCTACGGGATGGCTGGGTTGTGGACTGGCTCCACGCTGCACGGGCCGGGGGCGGGCGCCGACTTCGACGGCGGCAACGGTAACCGCACGGGGTGGGGGAGCGGACCCTCGATCGACCAGGTCGTGGCGAACTCCTTCGGGCCCGAAAGCCCGTACCAGCGCGCGAAGGACGATCCGACGCCGGAGACCCCGTACCGCACCGTCGAGCTCGGGGTGCGCTGTCTGAACGCGACGAGCCTGAACCGGATGATCTACGCCGGTGACAAATCGCCGCTGCACCCCGAGATGAACCCGCGCGCCGCGTTCGACCGCCTGTTCGCCGGCGTCTCGACCGAGCCGCCGCCCCCGGAAATGGGAGAGGACCCACTCAAGCTCAGAAAGCAGGCGATCATCGATGTGGTCAAGGGTGATCTCTCGTCGCTCAGGAACCGCATCGGCTCCGAGGAGTACGCCAAGGTCGACGCTCACCTCGAGGGGCTGCTCGCGCTCGAGCGCCGCCTGAACGTGCCGACCACGCCGCCGCCGGCAAGCTGCGTCGTCCCGGACGAGCCCGCGAGCAACGCGAGCTTCCCCGACGAGATCCGGCAGATGTTCGACATCGCCGCCGCCGCGCTGGCCTGCGACGTGACGCGCGTCATCAGCGTCCAGCTCAGCTACGCGTTCAGCCACGTCACCCACACCTGGCTCGGGCACACGAGCGACCACCACACCATGTCTCACGATGGGTCGGATCGCCGGCAACAGCTGCAGGAAATCGACTCCTGGTACGCCCAGCAGCTTGCCTATTTTCTCGGCAAGCTCGACGAGGTGAACGAGGGAGACGGCACTCTGCTCGATCACACCCTGGTCGTGTGTGGGCGGGAGCTCGGCAGCACCGCGCACCGGATGGATCGCTGGCCCGTAGTGATGGCGGGCGGCTCGAAGCTCGGGCTTCAGACGGGTCGATACCTCGATTTCGATGGCCAGGAGCACGCGAAGCTCCTCGTCTCGATGGGGCGCCTGATGGGACTCGACATGAACAGCTTCGGTAATCGGGCGCCGAACTCGGGTGGTCTGACCGGTATCGCTTAGGCTCACATCGAGCCTGCGCGGACGCAGGCGAACCTGCGACATCGCCGTCGAGAGAACCCAAATCTCCGACAAATCGAAAGCTCGATGACAAAAACTTCACGTTGGTACTGCTATGTTCGAGCGTGATGTCAAGAGCCGAGGACAACGCGACGGTGAGCTTGCCCGAGCCCGAATCCGGGCAAGTCGGCAGCGGACGCTCCGCTCGTTGGGTCGGTAAGTACCGCCTGCTCGCCGAGCTCGGTCGCGGCGGAATGGCGAGCGTCTACTTGGCGGTCGCGCGCGGGATCGGCGGCGTCAACAAGCTCGTGGTCCTGAAAGCGGTGCTGCCGGAGCTCGAGTCGGATCCCAGCTCTCTCGCAATGTTCATGGACGAGGCGCGCCTCGCGGCTCAGCTGAATCACCCGAACGTGGTGCAGACCTACGAGGTCGGCACCGAAGGGGATCGGCACGTCATCGTGATGGAGTACCTCGAGGGGCAGACGCTCGGACACCTCGTGCAGGCGGCGGACAAGGCGAACCAGCCGCTCGATCTGGGGCTCTACTTGCGCATCGTGATCGGCGCGCTCGAGGGCCTGCATTACGCGCACGAGCTCGCGGCGTACGACGGCTCGCCGCTCCACCTGGTTCACCGCGACGTGTCGCCCCAGAACGTCTTCGTCACCTACCGCGGTCAGGCCAAGGTGCTCGACTTCGGCGTGGCGAAGGCGGCCTCGTCTTCGACCCACACGGCGACCGGCATCGTCAAAGGCAAGATCGCGTACATGGCGCCGGAGCAGATGGTCGGCGACAAGGTCGACGGTCGCGCCGACGTTTACTCGGTGGGTTGCATGCTCTGGGCTGCCGCGACGGGGCGCAAGCTGTGGAAGGACGTCCAGGACGTCCACATCATGCGGATGGTGATCAACGGCGAGATTCCGAGGCCGAAGAGCGTCAATCCGAAATGTGACGACGAGCTCGAGCGCATCGTGATGAAGGCGCTCGCTCTGGAACCGGAACATCGCTACGCGTCGGCGCAAGCGCTCGCGGAGGATCTCGAACACTACCTCGAGCGGCTCGGTACGCCCGCGACTCAGAAGAACGTCGCGGCGGTCATCTCGTCGCTCTTCGAGACCCAGCGCGCCGAGCACGCCGCGCTCGTCGAGCGGAGGCTCGCCCGGGCGCTCAAGGAAGAAAACGGTGACCCCAGCAACTCGCGCAAAGAGCTGCGCGCCGGAGGCCCGTCGTCGCAGGTGGTCCGCCGCTCGCGGGAGACGTCGCGCCCTGGGGGCGAGGACGGGGGCTCGGTACGCGATCTCAACGTCGCCGCCGAGCTCTCGCAGGCGAAGCGAGGTAGGCGCGCGTGGATCGCCGCGCTATCTTTGGTCGCCGTGCTCGGCGTGGGCGGGGCGTACTACTCATCGACGCTGCGCGCGCCGGCGCCAAGCCCAGAGCTCGCGGCGCCATCGCCGAGCGTGGAGGCTCCTCCGCGCGTCGAACGCGTCACGATCGCGTTTAGCGCCGAGCCGTCCGACGCAAAGATCTACCTCGATGACGAGGAGCTGCCGTCGAACCCGACCTCCAAGGTGCTCGACGTCGACGGCAAGGTCCACCGCCTTCGCGTCGAGGCGCCCGGCTACTTCGCGATGAGCTCGGAGTTTACTGCCGAACGAGACGACACGATGGCCCTCGAGCTCAAGAAGGTGCCTGCGGCCGAGCACGCGATCGCGACGAGTTCCGCGGCGCCGCCCTCGCCCTTGCGGAGGGCTCGCCCGGTCGCGGCGCGCGCCCCCGCACCGGAGCCCGAGCCGGCGGCCGCGCGCAGCGCCAAACCCGCGGCGTGTGCGCGCCCCTTCTTCGTCGACTCCGACGGAATCAAGAAGGTGCGGCCCGAGTGCCTCTGAGCGAATGAGCGTGGGGCCGACGACGATCGCCGCGCTAATTGCGGATGGCGATCGTGACGACGGCGCGGCTCGGCACCTCGACCACGTTCGCTTCGGATAGGCTCCCGAGCTCGGCGGAGCGCTCGATGCCGTCGAAGACGGTGCGCGTCACCGTGGAAGTCCCACCGCTCGCCGAGCCGAGATCGAGCTCGACGTCGAGCGTGCCTCGCCCCGAGTTGACCAGCACGAGCGTGAGCGCGCTTTCGTCGGGTGATAGCCACGCCGAAGCGAGAAGATCCGGCGCCGTGGAGAGCGCCCCGACGCGCACGAAGCCCGGCTCGGTGTCGAGCGCGTAGTGCCGGAAGGCGTAGTACGGTTCCTGACGAGTGAAGCTGTCGGCCTCGTAACCGAACAGCGCTTTCGGGTTCGCGTACGGGCCGGAGGCCGCGCTCGCGAGGGCGGTTTGCACGTAGACTGCGGCTCCTTCGATCGCGAGCGTGTGGTGCAGGAGCACCGCGGTGCCGAAGCCGTCCGCCTGCATTTCCGTCTGGAAGAGCGGAAGATCATAGCCCGCGCCGAGCGCGTTCAGATCCTCGAACGCGGCCACGTTCAGAGTCGCCGGATCGGTGCCGTAGAGGTGATGAGCGATCGCGTCCACCCTCGAGAGGTCGAGCGCAGCGGCGTAGTCTGCGACGACGCTCGCTCCGCTGACCTCGGGTGCCATGATTTGCGGCGGCGACGCGAGCCCGACCATGGCGCCCTGAACTGCCTCGAGCGCCTCGGCAAAACCCGGGTACTCGATCTCGACCTCGACACCGTTCACCGTCGCGGTGGCGGTGCCCTCGACCGGCAGGAACTTGCAGGCCTCACCGACTTCGGAGGCGGCGGGCACCCAGTCCGGGTTGTTCTGGATGCCGATGTAGTCGGGGAAGATGCCCGCCGTCGCGTAGTCGTCGAGCGACGTTCGCCAATAGTCGGCAAAGCCCGCGTAATCGAACTCGCCGCTCGACGTACGCGAGAGGGTGCACGTGTCCGCGTTGCCCTGGCAGTTGGTGGCGCCGCTCAGCTTCAGCGTGGCCGGCGGACTCCACGAGCTCACGAGCAGGGTCGGCAGGCGACCGAGGCTCTGCTCGGCTTCTGCGAGGATCTCGCTCGCTGGTTCGAGCATGCCGGCGCCCGCGGCGTTTCGGACTCGGAGCCTCAAGAGGTCGATGCCGAGCTCGCCGAACATCGCATCGTAGAACGCTGCCTTCTGCGGGTGATTCACGATGTCGTCTTCGGCGTACCCCACCGTTGCGCCCAAGCCGATCAGCGCTTGGTAGCGCGTCGAGAGGTCCACGGCCACGCGGGCGTTGGTCGACGGCACCGGACTGCACACGCCGCTCACGCACATTTGTCCCGGGGCGCACGATCCGTCCTCGCACCGCGGTAGGCAGAGCCCGGCGCTCGTGGAAGGCTCACCGCCGCAAACCGCGACCGTGCCGGAGTCGCTCGACGGCACGCACTCCGAACCGTCGAGACCCGAGCAGCTCTCCCCCTGCTCGCAAGGTCGTGTGCACACACCGCAGAAGCACGCGAGATCGTCTTCACACTGCGCGTCGATCTGGCAGCTTCGGAGCCAGTTAGTCTGGCTGTCGGTCTTGGGCGCGCCTGGCTCGCAGGCGAGCGCCGAAGCCGCGACCAGCGCCAGAAATACGGGTTTTGCCAAGAGGTGCGCGCGCAGGGTCACGTGACTTCCTCCTCCGTGACCAGGTACTGCCCGCAATAGAAGCTCACCTTGTACGTGGTCTCCGGCCGGTGCTCCGCGTTATACGCCGAGACTTCGTTCCACAGCGGTACGATTTGCGACCGCACGCTGGCAAGCAGCTTCCTCACTTCTTGCTCCCGCGGGTGGCCCGGCCAGAGATCGAACGAGAGCGTGGTTCCACCCACTTCGTCCGCCGCCGCCGAGCGATGCTTTCCACTGACCACCTTGGCCGCGAGCGCGTTCAGTACGGCGCGGTGATGATCGATGATCGCGGCTTCCCAACCCGCCGCCTGCCCGAGCGGGATCAGGCAGCGCTCGGTCGTGTAGTAAACCCCGTCGTGGCGGGTCTCGATGCGGATGCGCTCTTCGGCGACTAGCCGTTGAACCGCCGCCTCGAGTGCCGGCGCGGGTAGCGGCAAGATGCGCTTGAGCTCGTTGTGGTGAAGCGGGCTCGCGCGGTAGACGTGCACCCAGACGAGCGCCGCGTTGGTCTCCTCGGCGTCGACTGCCCCGCTCGCTCCGAGTTGCTCGAGCTCTTCAGCCGTTGCGACGCGATACGTCGTGTCCTTGGCGCGCCCGCTGCGGCACACGAGGCCGCTCTCGACCAGGTCGCTCAGGATGCCGCGGACCTGCGCTTCCTCGTCGTGCTTGAAATGGTGCAGGATTTCCTCACGCGTCGCCGTGCCGCGCTCCGCGAGGAAGCCGTGCAGCGCGCTCCAGAGCGTGACCCCGCGACGCGTCGCGGACTCGGTCAGACGCTGGACCTTCTGCTGGTAAGAGCGAAGCGCCAGGCCGAACATGTCGGCGATCACCTTCTTGCCGAGGCCTTGATTCTCGAGCTCTCGCACGAGCCCCATGAATGCTTCGTCCGCGACGTGGCTGAGCGGTGAACGCACTCCGTCCGCTGTCGAGAGCTGCGCGATCAGCACCATGGTCTGGCGCACGATGGCGTCGATGAGCACTTGGGCGTTCATGTGGGGAAGCTTCGCTCAGCAGAGCACCTGGATCGGGCTTTTGCCAGTCGATTTCGCAGAATTCTAAAGCGTGTCACCCCGAGAGGAGGAGCGAGGGGGCCTTACGGTTCGTCTGTAACTCTGCACGATCGGGATGAGAAAGTATGCGCCTTGTTCTTGGAACAGTTTAGTCCCGGGGAGAGAAAGGGCTCGTGAGGAGAAAGGCTTCGCGACGAGAAAGGGCTCATCTTTCGGGTCTCGTGAGCGCAGGCATATTGGCGGCATGGCTTCGAACCGTCGTCGGTCTTCAAGGGCAGGCTTCTTGCCGGAGATCCGCCGCCCGAGCGAGGCGCGTGCCGGTTCCGAACTTCGAAATGATCTGAGCCGAAACGACGCGCGCGCCATCTGCTCTTTCGTGGGCGTGCGTAGGCGTGGCGGCGCTCGAGAGCGACTCTCGTCTCCTCGGAGCGAGAGGGCACAGCGCTCTCTGGGTTCAGCCCAGCGGCTGCAAGGCGAGCGTCATCGCGCTCGCCGGGTCGCTGTCTGCTGAGCGCGCCTCAACCTCACTACTTCCTAGCCAAATCGACTTTGAGCGTCTGCGAGGGCGACGTCGCCGAAGGGGTCTGCCCGAGCCGTCACGACGCTCGAAATTCAAGAGGGTCTGCCATGAACCGATTTCTTCTGACCATGCCGATTGCCCTGGGCTTGTCCTTCACGTTCGGCTGTACCGACGCGTCCAGCGGCTCCTCGGGAGCCCCATCTTCGGGTAGCGGTGCCGGAGCAGCGACGGGGGCTGGAGCGGGCACGGCCGTCGCGGGCGCCGGTGCGGGCGGCCTGGGCGCGGCTGGCTCGGGGGCTACGGGCGCTGGCGGGACGACGGGTGGAGCCGCGAGCGGGGGCAACGCCGGCAGCGGCGTGTTCCCCTCGACCGGTTGCGAGAAGGGTTACACCGAGATTTCGAACGGCAAAGACGGCGTCAACGTCGAGCAGGTCTGCTACCCGGAGGAGATGGCGTTCGACAAGGGGACCTCGCTTGCAGCCTTCCAGACCACGCTGTACCCGCTCCTGCGTCAGAACTGCGCCTACTGTCACAGCACCGAAACTCAAGCGCAAGCGCCGCTCCACTCCGACTCGAGCGTCGAGCTCGCGCACGACTATGCGCTCACCCGGGTCAACTTTCGCAAGCCCGTCGACTCCAAGTTCGTCGTGCGGATGGGGATCGATCGGCACAATTGCTTCGGAGGGAGCTGCGCGGCAGCCAACGCAGCGATGCTGGAGGCCGTGGAGGCCTGGGCGGCCGCAGTCGTGCCGACGTTGCCGGAAACCCCACGCCTGACGCCCGAAGGAGAGCAGGTGACGGAGGCGCAGGTGCTCGAGTGGATCGCCGCTGACCGCGCGGCGAACGTGCAGGCGGGAGACGCCGAGTTCGTGAAGTACGCCTCTCTCCACGAGATCCACAACTCGGGCGTCAGCGCCGACGAAATGAACGTCGCACGCGTCGGCCTCTCGAAAGCCTTGAACTCCACCGCGCGCTGGGCCCCGACCATCGTCAATCCGGTCGACATCAACGGAAAGGGCATCGTCTACCGCTTCGATACGCGCGACTACTGGGGCTACAACAAGGGGGTCACGAAGCTCCACTTCGGAGGCTCGGACGACGACGTCTTCTTCGGCCGCACTAGCGTCAACTATCTCGGAGAACCGGTCGGTCAGAACATTACGACCGAGGAGAGGTACGACTACACCG
>JAEZYO010000940.1 GCA_023419055.1 Pseudomonadota bacterium
CGCCAGCCTTGGGCCCGGGGGTCTGCACGAAGAGGTCGGTGACCTCGAACGTCGCCGCGAAGGCGGGCCAGTGGGTCAGGCGGCTCGTGAGCTGTGTCGGCAGCCCGACGTACGAGAGCTCGATCACGAACTCGGAGATGTACTTCTCGAGCGTGCCACGCTCGTCCAGCCGCGCTTCGCGGAGCTCCGAGAGCTTGCCCTTCACCTGCAACGAGCGATGAGTCTTGGGCTCGCTCGCGCACACGGCGATGAAGCCGTTGTCGCGCAGGTTCTTCGCGGTGGCGGCGCCGGTAGCCGCCGGGAAGTAGACGGTCGCCCGCCGGCGTGACGCGTCGATGCGGAGGCCGGTGACGCGCATGACCTCGGGGATCAAGTCGGCGTCCCTCGTGCCGACCGAGAGCGAGACCCCGCTCTCCAGGAACGGTACGACCTCAGGGGGGATTTCGAACACCGAAGGGGCGGACGAAGGAAGGGCCAAATGAACGCCTCACCTTATCAGATGCGCTCTCCTCCGACCATCCGGTACGGGCTCGACTCCATTGCTCGCTCGTACGGTGACGACTAGGTTTCCTGCTCCGCAGGGAAGAAACGTCCATGGCAAAGAGCAAGGTCGCGGTCCTCAAGGTCAAGCCCGAAACGATTCTGAGCGATGTCGACCGCCTCACCGAGCTCGCCGGCATGAGCTCCGCCCTCGACCGGACCGCGGCCACGATTCTGAAAGACAATATTTCGTGGCACTACCCCTTCCCCGGGGCGAACACGACGCCGTGGCAGCTCGAAGGCAGCATTCTTGCTTTGAGAAAGGCAGGTTTTGCGGAGCTCGCCTGCGTGCAGAACAAGACCGTGGTCACAGATGCCTTCAAGGGCGAGGACCTGAACCACTACCTGCCGGTGCTCGACCGCTATGACGTCCCGGTCCTCTACAATTTTCGCGACCGGGACATGAAATGGGTCGAGTACCGGCCCAAGGCGAAGCTCCACGTCCTCCACAAGATCTTTCCCGAGGGCCTTCGAGTCCCGGACTATTTTTTCGGTAAGAACGTCGTCCACCTCCCGACGGCCAAGTGCCACATCTACACGACGACGACCGGCGCGATGAAGAACGCCTTCGGCGGGCTCCTCAGCACGAAGCGGCACTACACGCACAGCTGGATCCACCGGACCCTGGTCGACCTCCTCGCGATCCAGAAGGAGATCCACCCCGGGCTCTTCGCCGTCACCGACGCGACGACCGCCGGAAACGGGCCGGGCCCCCGCACCATGTTTCCGGTGGTGAAGGGCTACATGCTCGCGAGCGCCGACCAAGTGGCGATCGACGCGGTCGCGGCCAAGATGATGGGCTTCGACCCCTTGAGCCTCGAGTACATCAGCGTGGCGCACGACGACGGGCTCGGCGTCGGGGACCCGCGCGAGATCGAGATCGTCGGGGCCGACATCTCGAAGGAGAGCTGGGGCTTCAGCGTGGGAGACAACGCCGCCAGCCTGGTCGGTGACGTCATGTGGTTCGGCCCGCTGAAGAAGTTTCAGAAGCTCTTCTTCCACACACCGCTCGTCAACGTCTTCGCGCTCGGGAGCGAGGCGTATCACGATTACTACCGCTGGCCGCGCAAGGACCGCCAGGTCTTCGAGGAGTGGCAGCAGAGCACGGAGTGGGGCCGCCTCTTCGAAGCGTACGGCAAGGGCGAGTCCGATCGCATCGTGCGACCGGGCCCGTCGATCGTGCCGCAGCCGCCGTCGAGCGTCACTCCTGCATGACGATCTCGCTCAGCGCCTGGAGGGCGTGCCCCGGGATATCGACGCACGCGGTAACGCTCTGTTCGAACTCTTCTCCAGAGAGCGTAACGAACAGCTTCAGCTCGTAGTCCTCGACCGGTCCGCAATCGAATCCATCTCGAAGACCGGGTCGGATTTCAGGACCGTCCATCAGTCGATCGATCTCTTCGAGCTCCTCTTCGCCGAGCTGAATCTGGTCGTAGATGAACATGCTCTCGACGGTGTCGCCCAGCGCCAATTCGAGCTCGCCGCTCGGGATGAGAGTCCAATCCCTGGCGCAGTCCTGAGAGCACTCCGACTGAAAACCGATGAACTGGATCTTCTGCCACGCGCCGCGCGGGCCAACCTCGGACACCGGGTTGCAGACCTTGCCCTCGAGATCGAGGGTCGGGCCGGCACAGTTGCACACCGTTCCGTCGGGTGAGTAGTCGCAAGAGCTTGCCGGGATCGACGTCGTCACGCAACGCTCGTCCTCGACGCACTCTTCGTCGGAGCTGCATTCCGCGCGGCGGCAACCGTCGTCGTCGAACACGAGCCCTCCGCAGCCGAACTCGGCGCAGGTGTCCTCCACGCTGCACGAGGATGGCGGCGGCACGGCGCAGTCGGCGACCTCACACGCGTGAAGGACCCGCGCCTCCTCCTCTTCCGAACAGTCGGTGACGTCCGCCCCTGGGAAGTCGACTCCCGCGGGGACGCGGTAGAGCGCCCCGTCCGGCTCGAATTTGGCGCACTTTCTCCCGACCCCGGGCTCACCGCACGCGCAAACCTCGAAGTGTTCGACGTACACGTCGAGGCACCCCTGCCCCGGGACCTCGGGGTAGATCTTCACTCTCTGGCAGCCGTCCCCGCAGCCGTCTCCACCGTCCGGCGGAGCTCCGCCGTCGTTGCCCGCCGGCGGCTCGCCCACGCGACACGCACCGCCTTCGCAACGGTAGGCGCTTCCGAGCGGGGAACAATCGGCGTTCGACTCGCAGGTGATTTCGCAGACGGGCTCACCCTGGCCGCAACTCGGCGGGACGCAGACCGCACCCGACGCGTGACCCGCGCACTCGTCCGAGCTCGAGCACGAAGCCGTGCACGCGCCGCACACGCAGTCGAAGCCTGCAGCGCAGGTCGCCTCGCAGAACGCCAAGAAGTGCGACTCACCGCTCTCCTCCGTCCTCGACTCGCCACCGCACGCCACCGCGAGCAGCGCGGCGAGCCCCAGCACCAACACACCCGAAGCGACCCTATTCATCGTCCCCGTGCCTTTCTGCTTCATCCTCTTCGACGACCGATTGACCGTAGTAAGCGTCCACGCGAAGCGGCGGCCCTGCGCGCTCCGGCCCTTCGTGCTCGCGGTTGTAGGCGTCGAGCCTGTCGCGGAGGGCGCTCATGCGCTCGCGGAAGCGCCGGAGCTCGCCGACCACCTCTTGCTCGAAGGGATGACCACGCCACAAATCGAAATGGTACGTGCTGCCGCCGATCTCGTCCGCGAGCTTGGCGCGCTGATCGACGCTCAGCTTGCGAGTGATCGTCTGCACCAGGGCGGAGAAGTGGTCGAGCACCGACGCCTCCCACCCCGCGGGATCTTCGAGCCCGAGCACGAGCTTCTCCGCGCGGTACAGGGGCGGCGTGGTGCCGGGTACGATCTGCACGCGCCCGCTCGCCACGAGCGAAACCAGCACCGGCTCGAGCTCCCCTAGGTTCACCCCGTACGTCGCGCTCAGGAACGCCGCTGTCGCGCCCCCGTGCCGGTACACCGCGCTCCAAACGAACGCCTCCATGCCCGCCGCGCCGTCACCCTCGTGCAAGCGCCCGAGCTCGTCGGCGGTCGCGAGGCGATACGCCGCCGCTCGCCCGCTGCCCGACGCGAACACGAGCCCGCTCTCGGTCAGGTCGCGCAGCACCCCGCGCAGCGACGCCTCGTCGTCGTGACGAAAGCGCTTCAACACCTGCTCGCGCGTCGTGACCTCACTCTCGCGGATGAAGTCGAGGACCGCCTCCCACAGCGAACGCCCGCGATCGGTCCGGCTCTGGCTCAGGCGCTGGGTCCGTCGCTGGTACGTCCGGAGCGCCATGCCGAACATGTCCGCGCTGACCTTCTTGGTCACACCCTGGCTCTCGAGCTCCTTCGCGAGCTCGAGGAAGGCCTGACCCGCGACGTGGGCGAGCGGCGCGCGCAGGCCTCCCGAGGTCGCGAGCTGCGCGATCAGGACCATGGTCTGACGTACGATCGCGTCGATCAGGAGCCGGACGTTCATGGGCTTGGTCCGGATTGTGGACGAAGCCTTGTTCGCCGGGGAGGCGGCAGAACTGACACCAGACGCCGCCCGCGGAGTTTCCGCCTAGCCCTTCTTGCGCGTGCCGAGGCCCAGCACCTTGAGCGGCTCGTCCGAAGCGCGGAAGACGACCTCGTCCCCGATCTGGACCGGCAGCTCCCGGTAGGGGCCGTCGAGGTAGAGCGCTGCCGAATCCATCATGCTGTGCGCCGAGATGCTCTCGCGCTCAGCGACCATCACCTTCCCGAGCGTGAGCGGTCGCCCGAACATGGGCTCGCGCACCACGAGCTGGAGCTTGCGCGAAGAGAGCGGCATGATGCGGCCGCCCGCCGAGCACAGCGCCCCCGTCGAGCCCGCGGCGGGGCCGATCCAGAAGCCGCTCGAGCGCTGCTCTTCCTTGCGGCGCCCGAACTTGAGCGTGTAGCGCGACGTGGCCGCCGGCTCCGAGTGGCAAAACAGCGCCTCATTCAAGATCCGGCGCGAGCGCAGCCGCCCGTTCACCTGCACGGACATGCGAGTCAGCGTCACGCCCGCGAGCTTGCCGTCGAGCGCCTGGCGCAGCATGGTCTTGAAGGTCCCGCGCTGCGCGGCGCAGAAGAAGCCGACGCTGTGACCGGGCGCGCTGTTCACGCCGAGCACCGGCACACCGCCCACGCTGTGGGACGCCGCGAGCATGGTGCCGTCGCCACCGACGACCACCACGAGCTCCGCGTCCGCGGGATCGAAGACCGCCTGCGCGCCGCGCAGGAGCATCACCTTGGCGCGCTCGCGCTCGAGGACGGAGAGCACGGTCTCCATGGTGCGGACGTGCGCCTTGTGCGCGCTCTGCCAGTAGCGGACGGCCGGATCTCGGCGCTTGAGCAGCGCCTGCACTCGCGGATCGCGCTCGTCCACGACGTAGTGCTGGTAGGGCGTGCGCTTCGCCACCACCACGACGCGCGGGCCGCTCACGACACCCTCTCGCGCAGCCGGCGGAGCGCGAGCTCCGTCTTCGCGTCCGCGATGAGTCCGGTGCGGCAATGGTCGAGCGCCTCTTCGAGCGGCACCGCGACCACCTCCCCGAAGTGCTCGAGCGCCGAACCGTCGAGGCTCGGCTCGGCTCGCTTTTCCGGGTCCACCTCGACCTCGAAGAAGAAGTGTCGCTCGCCGACGAAGCCGGGCGCGGGGAAGGTGCTCGGCCCGAGCTGCTTCAAGGTCCCGAGGGCGACCTCGAACCCGAGCTCCTCGGCGAGCTCTCGCTGGGCAGCCACCTGCGGCCCCTCTGGATTCTGCTCGCCGCGCTCGATGAGCCCGGCGGGGAGCTCCCAGAGCACCCCGTGGGGAGGGTCGAGCTCCGGGACGGGTGAGCGCTCCGGCACTCGGTTCGCGACGGGGGGACGCACCGAGCTCCGGAGGTAGACCTGGGGCGCGCCGTCCGCCGTCCGGTAATGCGCGACGATCACGACCGCGTCGAGCGCGTCGCGATCGATCTCGTCGTAAACGAACGGCGCGCTCGTCGTGCCGTCCGGGTAGTGCGCGCGGTAGCGGCGACGCTTGAGCCGAATGAAGCCACTTTGACCAGGGGGGGACAGGTCTTCGACGATTTCTAGCCGGATTTCAGGCAGCTGCACGGGGGGCGCTCCTCCGGAGGGCGCTTGCCCGCCCGGCGGCACGAGGTTACATCGAGCCCCACCCGAGCGCAGTAGGGAGGCTCGCAGCATGCGCACCCTGTTCCGAATCAGCATCCTTTTGGGACTCACCGCCGGTCTTGGCGCCGTGACGCCCCGGCCGGCCCAGGCCGAAGCGGCCCCTCAGCAGGCGAA
Source organism: Pseudomonadota bacterium (assembly GCA_023419055.1). The sequence goes on from JAEZYO010000940.1 coordinate 5,837, forward strand.
GCCGAAGGGCAAGGGCAAGGCCAAGAACGAGCTCGACTCCGAGCGCTTGAAGAAATCCCTCGAGGGTGACGAGGCGCAGGCGCTCGCCGCGCTCGACGAGCTGTCCGGCGTGACACCGGAGCAGCGCCCCCAGGCGGCCGAGCTCGTGAACCAGGTGCTCGTGCGCGGCGGCAACCTGAAGGTGCTGCTGAGAGCGCTGGAAGTGGCCGGCGGGCTCGCGCAGCCGAGCTCGAGCCGTGAGTCGGCCGCGTACGTGAACCATCGCCAGGCCGAAGTGCGGCGCGGCGCGGTTCGCTCCCTGAGTCAGACCGGCGGGCCAGAAGCCGTCCCGGCGCTGCGGGCTGCGCTGCGCGGCAAGGACGCTTCGCTCCGCGGCCTCGCGGCGAGCGGCCTCGCGACGCTGAAGGCGAAAGACGCCGTGCCCGACCTGTTCGCGGTGTTGCCGCACGGGGTCCCCGAAGCCGCGGGCGCCATCGGCGAGCTCTGCGGTCAGTCGGAGTGCCAGCGCTTCCTCGAGCTGCTCGGTAAGCTGCCGTTCGACGTGATGGAAACGGGACTTTCGCCGCTCGTGTTGCGCACGGACACCGAGCTCACGGAAGAGTTCAAGCTCGAGGTCGTCGACCGCCTGCGGAAGCTCCAGACCGACGACGCGGCGACCTTGATCAAGACCCTGCTCGCGCAGTTCCCCGCGAACGGGAGCGCCAAGGTGAAAGTAGCCTTGATCGCCGCCTCCCAGGGCAAGCCGGTGCGAAAGGCGGAGCCATGAGAGCGCTCGTCTTCTCGGCGCTCGCCTCGCTCCTCGTCGCGTGCGGCGGCGCGACCCCATCGGGTTCGCTCTTCAAGAAGAACTGGCAGAACGACGGCGGTGTCTCGATCGGGCGCGTGGAAGAGCGCTTGCGCAAGAGCGCCCGCGTGAAGGACGAGAACGTCGCGGTCGGCGTCACGGAGCGCGGCCTCGTCGGCCAGACGCTCGAGTCCAAGCAGCGCTGGTCCTACACCGGGAAAGTCGGATCCGTTCCCGCCATCGCGGGCGGGCTCGTGGTCTTCACGGGCGACGACCACGTCGTGGCGCTCGACGCCAAGACGGGCAAGGAGCTGTGGCAGGTCGACGCGGACGGCCGCACGCTGCGCGGCGCGGCGGACGACGGCAAGCTCACCGTGGTCTCGCTCGGCTCTACGGTGCCGGGCCGGAGCGTGCTGCTCGCGGTAGATCGTTCCGGCAATGTCGTGTTCGAGACGAATCCGGGCGTGGAGATCGGGCGCCCCGGAGTGATCGACGGCCTCGCGTTCGTCCCCTGGGGCGACCAGTACGTCTCCGTGATCGATCTCTCCGCCAAGTCGGAGGTCGCTCGCCTCCTCTTGCGCGATCTCGTCAGCCACGCGCTCAAGTCGGATACCGAGCTCTGGTTCGGCGAGCGCGCGCTCGTTCGCTTCGACGACAAGATCCGCATGGCGGACAACGCCTCGGCCACGCGCGTGGTGCTCGAGCCACGAGAGCTGCCGGGTCGCCCGGGCTGGCTTCCTCGCGGCTCGGAGCTCGCCGAGGTCGACGCCGGCGCTCGCGCCAAGATCCGGGTTTACGCGACCCCGAGCGTCGAGGGCGGCGCGGCCCATTTCGCGAACGATGCCTACGTCGCGACGTACTTCCGCGTCGCGTACGGGCTCAGCGTGAAGGACGGCAAGCTGCTCTGGGCAAAGGCGCTGCCGGGCGACGCGCTGGGCGGCGCGGTGGCAGAGCGCGGCTTCGTGATCTGCGACGCCTCGGGCAAGGTGACGCTGCTCGACCCGAAGGGCGGACCGGTGAGCGAGCTCTCGCTCGGCGAGAAGCTCCGCGGCTGCACCGTGCAAGCGAGCTCGCTCGACACGGGCGCGGGGAGAACCCGTAGCCCGCTCTCCGAGCAGCTCGCGGCGGCGCTCGTTGCGCTCGACCCCAGCATGGCGGCGGCCCAAACCTTCCTCCTCGCCGAGCTCGGAAAGCTCGACGAGCCGATCGTGACGAAGACGCTGATCGAGCTCGCGTCGAGCGACAGGCTGCCCCCCGAGCAGCGGGCGGAAGCGCGCAAGCTCATCGCGACGCGCCGTGAGGGCGTGGAGTTCATGCTGACCGCGCTCGAGCGGCACTACGATTTCGTCTCCGGCACGCTGCCGCCGCCGGTGGGCTCGATCGCGGACGCGCTTTCAGCCCTGAATGAGACGCGCGGCGCTCCGCTGCTCGCGCGCCACCTGAACGACCCCGCGAACTCCATCGACGACGTGGAGCGGGCCGCGCGCGCGCTCGGCAAGCTGGCGACGCCCGCCGAGTACCGCGATCTTCGCACCTTCTTCGCGCTGTATCGCGCCACGGCGGACGAGCCCGGTCTCGTGGGCGCGGTCGGGGCCGTGGCCGAGGCTCTCCTCCGGGTGGGCGGCGAGGAGGGTCGCGCCCTGGTGGAACGCGCGGCGACTGACCCGCTCACCCAGCCGGACGTGCGGAGAGCCCTCGGGGCGCTCTTGCCTCCAGGAAAACCGGAAGCCCACACGGCGGAAGCGAAGTAGAGTAGTCGACAATGAGCTTTGCGCGCCTCAAGGGCCGTTTGCTGGAAGGCCGACCGCTCGTGGTGGCCTCCGACATCTGCGCCTCTTTTCGGGCTCGCGGTGTCGCGCTCGACTCGCCGGGAGCCATCGGGCAGCTCTTGCGCGAACGTCCGGACGACGTGCTCCGTCACTACCGCGCCGAGGTCGAGTGTCGCGTCGATATCGTGACCGCGCTCACGGCGGACACGACTCCGCGCGCGCTCGCCGAGGTCGGCATGCAGCACCGCGCGAGTCAGCTCACGAGCCGGGCGGTGGAGCTTGCGCTCGAGGCGGCGATCGAGAGCGCGAAGCCCGTCGCCGTGGCCGGCGTCCTGGGTTCGGACATGGTGAGCCCGATGGCCGCCGACCGCTTGCACGAGGAGCTGACCGAGCACGCGGCGCGCATCGCCGCGGCGGGCTGCGAGCTCCTCATCACGCGCGGTCAGGGTTCCCGCCTGAGCCTCATGGCCGCCGTAGTGGCGGCCGCCCGGACGGAGCTCCCGACCTGGGCCGTCGTCGAGTGCACCCCCGAGGGTGACAGCATCACCGGCTCGCCGATCGGGGAGCTCCTCTCCGCGCTGCACGACGCGGGCGCGAGCGTCGTCTTGTTCGAGGTGCCGCGGGCCGACGTCGGGCTCCGTGATCTCGAGCGCTGTGCGACCGCGCTGGAAAACTCCTCACTCACCGCGGGGGTCTTGTTGGCGGCGGGGGACGAGGCCCTGCCGGGCTTCAATGATCCCGATTCCGACCCGGATCGCTGGGTCGACGGCGCGCTCGACCTCAGTATCGGAGGGGCGCGCGTGATCGGCGGTGGGGCGGGGACTACCGAAGAGCACACGCGGGCCTTAGCTCTCGCTCTCGGTTCGTTGCACCCCTCGATCCCTCATCCCCCGTCGACCCCCGAGTTCGACCGCGAGCCGAGCGGCGGCTGGTAGCCGCGCGGTTCTCACTCATCTCTCCCCAAGAAAGGCGCCCACCGTGGCCGATCGCCCCCTCACCAGCACCGAGGAGCTCTGTACCTTCTTCCGATCCTCGGAGAAGCCGCCGAGCCAATTTCGCATCGGTGCCGAAGCCGAGAAGTTTGCTGTCTTTCGCTCGGACGGCTCACCGCTCGGGTACCCGGGTGAACGGGGCGTCGTCGCCATTTTCCACGATCTCGAGCGCTTCGGCTGGGAGCCGGATCGGGAGTCTCCCGATGGGCCGGTGATCGCGCTGCGGAACGCCGTCGCGTCGGTGACCCTCGAGCCCGGTTCACAGCTCGAGCTCAGCGGCGCCGCGCTGCCCGATCTCCATCAGGTGCACGCCGAGATCGACCAACACTTCAAAGAGCTCGAGGGCTCCTCCGAGCGCCTCGGCCTCGCCTGGCTCGGCCTCGGCTTCCACCCGCTCGCGCGGCAAGCGGATCTCGGCTGGGTCCCGAAGCAGCGCTACGCGATCATGCGCGAGTACTTGCCGCCGCTCGGAGACGGCGCGCTCGACATGATGCGGCGCACCGCCACCGTGCAGGCGAACTTCGACTACTCGAGCGAGGACGACGCGATGCAAAAGCTCGTCGTCACGCTCAAGCTCTCCCCGCTCCTGCACGCCATGACGGCGAACGCGCCCTTCAAAGAGGGCCGGGTCACGCCGCTGAAGAGCGTGCGCGGCGACGTGTGGATGCGCATGGATCCCGCACGCAGCGGGCTCGTCGAGCGAGTGTGGCGCGCGTCACGGCCGCGCTACACGGACTACGTCGAGTGGGCGCTCGATGCCGGGATGTTCCTGTTCAAGCGCGACGGCGCCGTCATCGCCAACACCGGGCAGACCTTCCGCAGCTTCCTCAAGGACGGCTACCAGGGGCACCGCGCGCAGCCGAAGGACTGGAAGATGCATTTGAACACGCTCTTCCCGGAGGTCCGGCTCAAGAACACGCTCGAGCTCCGCTCCTGCGACTCCCAGAGCCGCCCGCTCACCATGGCCCTGGTCGCGTTGATGACCGGCATCGTGTACGACCAGCGCTCGCTCGACGACGCGAGCGCGCTCGTCGCGCCGTTCGAGTACGACGCGGTTCAAGCAGCGCGCCCGGCGTTGCTCCGGCAGGGGATCTCCGGGAGTTTCCTCGGCAAGCCGACCCGCGAGCTCGCCGAGCGCCTGCTCGAGATCGCGAGCGCCGGCCTCGCGCGCCGCGCGCTCACGAACGCCTCGGGCGAGGACGAGTCACGCTTCCTAGCGCCGCTCCGCGCGCTCGTAGCGGCCGGTCACTGTCCGGCAGACGTGCTCACGAGCGGTCTCTCCGAGGGCGCCGCCGTGACACCGTCGGAGATCATTCGCCGCAGTGAGATGCCGCTCTGAGGGTCAGGGCTCACCACTCGGGTTCAAGCTCTGCTCTTTTTCGCGACCACCTCCGAGACCTCGTAGTGGCGCATCTCCTGGATCTGCTCGAAGAAGGGCCGAACCTTGGAGAAGAAGCGCTGGAAGTCGCTCGACGTACGGAAACCTTGCAGGTGTCCGGAGAGCGAATCCCACTCGATGCGGAGGACGTAGGACGTCGGCTCTTCGTGACAACGGCTGAGCTCGTAGCCCAGGCAGTGCGGAGAAGCGTCTAACGCGGCAGAGGCGTCGCGGTACGCCGCCACGAAGTCGTCGTGGCGCGCCGTGGGCACGGAATAGCGAATGTACTCGACGATCATGCTCACCTCGAAATCGCTGGCTCCGTAGCGTGGCGTCGACCCGCGACGGCGACCAGCAAGGAAATCAATAGGGACTCTGCCCGGCCGCGTCGAACCGATTCTCACCTCTCCGAGGGAGCCATCGAGCCCCCTCGGAGAGCCTCTTCAATCGCAGGCCGCGTTCACGATCGCGACGGCGTCGAGATCGAACGTGCCTTCGCCGCCTTGCTCTTCGGGCAAGTCCTCGATGCGCACGTAGCGCACCTTCTCGAGCCCGAGCTCGGCGAGGTCGAACGCGTCGCCACCGGCGACGCTCGGATCGAACGGATCGATCTCGTTGTCGCCCGGGTGGGCGAGGCTCGGGCGCCAGCCGGCACAGCCCTCGAATGGGAACTCGCTGCCGTCGCACTCGAAGCCGACGAAGTTCTCGCCGTCCTCGCTCACCGACACGCTGCCGAGCTCGGCGAACGCGCTCTCCGGGTCGCCCTCGGTGACCAGAAACGCGTTCTCGAACACGATGAAGTCCGGCCCCGGACCGTCGACGATCGCGGTTTCACCGAAGGCGAGCGTCACGAAGCCGCCCTCGCCGAGCGAGGTGACTTCGAGCGACCCCTGGCAGCAACCT
>JAEZYO010000221.1 GCA_023419055.1 Pseudomonadota bacterium
ACCCAGCGGAGGTGCTTCGAGACGCCGAGCTCGGACAGGATCTCGATCACGTTCGCGTAGTGATCGGCGACCACGTGAAGCCCGGTATCGACGCTTCGCCCCTGGGCGTCAGAGAACGAGCTCGTCCTTCCGCCTGCTCGAGGCGCCGCCTCCAGGACGCGAACCGACAAGCCGCGCTTCGAGAGCTCGTACGCCGCCGTGAGCCCCGCGATGCCGGCGCCCAACACCAACACACGCGGGATGGACGGGCTCATGTTCACGCCGAAGCTCCGAGCGCGGGAGTCACCGAGGCGGGAGTCACCGAGGCGGGAGTCACCGAGGCGGACGACAGCGTTGCTCGCTGGGAGCGATCGCGCTGCTTGCGACCCCAGGCCTGGACCGCGCGCGCGGCTCCGGGTGGCGCAGGGAGATACATGCTCCAGTGAAGGAGGCGAATCGATCCAGGGCGCTCTCCGAGCCAGCCCGCGCAGCGATGCACGGCCTTCCACGCCGGTGTGGCGCGCTGCGAGCGTTGCATCACGATGTCGATGAGATCGGCGACGAACCGCAGGCTCGACCCGACCACGACGTCGAAATCCAAGCCGATGGCTTCGAGCAACGCGCGCTGTCCGCGGGCGGCTTTTCGAGCCAGGAGCCCGTAGCCCGCGACATACACCGCGAGATCCGCCAGAAAGCCGCGCTCATCGCTCAACGCGCGCTCCAGGATCGAGAGCGACAACCTGAGGTGCATCTTCTCGTCCTCGACGTTCGCGAGAAGAACGCGCCGCACCTCCGGATCGGACGTTGCGTGCGCCAAGTTGTAGAGAAAGGCAAACCCGAGCCCCTCGGAGAACAGACAGAACAACGCAGCGACGCTCGGCTTGAACGGTAACGCGAACAACTCGCCAGAGCGCCACGCCGTCCAAAACTCCCGCATCTCGGGCGTGGGCGGGAGCACGTCGCAGCCACCGATCAGGCGCACGAGATCCGCTATGTCTTGGAGATGCTTGGTCTCGTCCGCGATCAGGCGCCGAGCCGCGCGAGTGAAGAGCTCGCTCGACTCCACGTACGCCGGATCTTCGAGCAACGAAAAGCCTTCGAGCGCGGCCGCTTCGGCATGATAGAGCGCGCTCAGCACCTCGATGTAGGCGCGCCGATGTCGATAAGGATCGACCGGTAGCAACGGCCGCGAAACGCGCGGCGTCGGCAGATCGGAGCTCTGCTTCCCTCTCATCGCTGCCATCGCTATCTCCCTGGATTGTTGATGACTTTCGCTCTTATAGGGGTCGACGCCGAACCCGTCAATACGAGTTCGTCATCGCAAAATTCAGTGAAGGTTCGTCGCCGCAATGACTCTAACGTCATGAAGCGTCCTTTCATCTTTGTTGCGGAGTTCATCTCCTGTTGCGACTTGGGCTTACGCCATGACCGTGGCGAGGCGATGCCGCGCGTCGCACGCCTTGATTGAAGACGACTCAGATCGCCCGCGAGCAGTGCCGAGAGAAAGTCGGCGCACGAACTTCCCGTCGCGATCACGCACGCCGCCGGTAGAGGGCAGGCGATTGCCTTAGAAATCGGGAGATTTGAGCTCGAAGCCGGAAACCTGGCCTCAAAGCGCGTTCGAGACGCCCGCAAGAGAGGTCAGCCGTGCATCATATTGCTATCGATCTGAGCTGCTCAGCTGAGGGTGGCGATCACGCTCCTGCTCGAGTCCGCCATGATCCGCCTACTTCTAAGAGCGATCCGCGGCTTCTACGAGTCGCCGCGCTTCGAGCCGTCGCCCTCAGTCCGCGGTAGTCGCCGCGGGGGGCGATGCTTCTGACCTGGGTGGCGGGGCGTTCGGTGCCTTCACCTTGGCTTCGACTGCGCTCACCGTTTTTCGGGCGTCGTCGAGGGTCGCCTTCTCACGACTCTGAAGCCACGCGAGCATACTGGTCTGCTCGTTCTTGCACTTGTCGAGCACGAGCTTTCGGCACTCGGTGCAATAGGAGCTAAAGGAGAGATCGGGCTTCTTCGCGCAGCTCATGCTGGCAAGCTGCTGCTGAACCTCGCTCACCTGCGCCTCGAGCAAGAGGCGAGCTTCCTGCCTTGAGCGCCTCCTCGTTGCTCAGGTATCTGACCTCGAGCGAGATGCTGACCTGCTCGCGGGCGTTGCCGTTGATGGGGAAGCGCTTCAGGAGGTCGACTCCGCTGTGCGACTGAACCAACCCCTTCTCGATCGTGTACAGCGGAAACTCGCGGATGATCGGCTCGTTGCGAGTCGGCAGTTTGACTTTGGCGCTGATGAGCACGTAGTCGAGCCCACCGACGTCCCACAGGCGTGGAACGTCCTGCTCTTCGATGTACGCAAAGACCGACCAATACTTGTCGGCAGCGTCTCGCACGCCCGCGTACTCGGAGGGTGCCGTCCGCGTTGACGCGGGCCTCACGGGCTCACCGTCGGCCACGAACCCCGCCTCGGATCGGCACCTTTTCGCAGCGTAGCCACCCTCGCTGGCCGATCCGAGCTCTCGGCTACTCGCGCCTTATTGCTCCGCAGCGCGCCCGAAGCGTGATCGCGAAGGAGCGCGGGCAGGCTTGCGCAATTCCTCGACGCTAGCGGAGAACAGAGCCCACCCGAGTGTTCGATCCGTCTGGAGCGGCGCGAGCGCACGATCGCTTCGCGAGCCGCTGCCTGTTCCAGCGAGCTTCGGCGCGCACGACTTCGACCCGACACGACGCGAGCATCGAGCCAACGCCATTCACCTAGCGAACAATGGTCGAGCACGAGCGGGACACGAATTTGTTACTAGTAGCTTCCGCGAATCGGGCTCCTTCTCCTCGAGCTTTTGTCCCTCGATCGATAGTGAAGACACACAACTCGCGCATCGAGCGATGTCGTGTGTAGTTGCTTACGAACGAGCCGTGACGTCTGGTCACATTTTCTGTTTTCGTAGTCATCGAAGTGAGAGCGCTTGCCACGTGACCGAGACCGGGGATAGGTTCACCACGGTCTCAGGTCTCATGTCCGTCTTTGAGCGGCAGCCGCACCTATTGGAGGCGTTTCGTCAGGGGGAACGCTGGGCGCTGGAGCACGTGTACCGCGCTTACGTGCGCGAGATCGATCGCTACTTGCGCGCCCTCGCGCGGGCGAGCCACGCGCCTGAGCTCAGGCAAACGGAGGCGCTCGTCGACTTGATCCAGGAGGCGTTCATCCGTGCCTTGTCACCAAGCGCGCGCCTCGCCTACGACGGCACTCGTCCGTACGGGCCGTACCTGCGAAAGATCGCCAAGAATCTCTTCATCGATCAGCTGCGTGCTCGGGGTCGAGCCGTGGAGGAGTCGCTCGATGCCGTGGACGGCGACAACATTCCGTCCGAGAGCGAGGAGCTCGCGGATCCCCGGGTCAATGCGGTGCTCGCAGCTTATCTCGCCGGGCTCCCGCCGCCGTTGCGCGGAGTCTACGAGCAACGCTTCATCCTCGGAAACAGCCAGGAGAACTCGTGCACGGCCCTCGGCATCACGCGTCGAAGGCTACGCACCGACGAAGCGCGGCTCTTGAGCGGCCTCCGTCGAGCGCTCCTCGACAACGGGATCCTACGCGGCGACGTGATCGCGGAGGTCGGTCTAGCCGCGACGGTGAGGACGAATGTCGCACGATGACGACCTCGAACGGTTGCTCGCTCGGGGGAACCTGAGCGGTGCCACGTATGACCGCATCGAGTCGAACGTCATGCGGCGTGTGTTGCCGCAGCCGCGTGCGCCTCGTGCCGCCTGGCTCTGGGCTGCCGTTCTGCCTGCCGCGGCCGCGCTAGGGGGGTTAGCAGCCTATCGCGGGACTGATGGGACCACGACCGACTCGGCGGGCTTCACCGCGAAAGGCTCGCAAGCCCCCCCTTCGGGTGGCGTAGAGCTCACGTGTTCCGCGGAGCGCCCCTGTCGCATCGGGGACACGCTGATGTTCGTGGTCGACACGAGCGTTGCCCACGGCTACCTGAACGCGAGCGCACAGCGGGTACAGCCCCCGTCGCGTGAGCTGATCCACCTCTTCCCGACGGAGGGGGGAGCGAGCCCTCGCATCGAGCGCGGAGTCGGCACGTCGGTGGTCCCGCAGGGCCTGCGCCTGGGCAATACGTTCAGCCCGGGCGTGTATCGGATCCAAGTCTGGTTCACCGACGACAACCCCTCACCCCACCCGAACGAAGGTCGACTGACCAGTCTAGAGCTGACGGTCGGCGATTGAGTGCGCTCGTGCATCGATTCCCCCGCTGGATACGGCTGCTGCTCTCGTTGCTGGTGGTCACTATTTCGACGCCGGCCGGAGCGGCCACCCGGTTTCACGCGGTCGTGATCGGCAACAATGCCGTTTTTCCGGGAGCGGAGGAGGAAGCGTCCGCTGCGCTCACCCCACTCAAATACGCCGACGACGACGCGGCTGCCATCAGCGCTCTCGTCGCGGACGTCGCGTCGTCTCTGCATCTGCTCACCGTCATGGACGCGGCGACGCAGTCGCTCTACCCGGGCCTCGCTGCCGCCGCACAGCCCCCGACGCTCGCCGCGGTGGACGCGGCCGTCCTCGCGATCAAGGCCGAGATCGGGCGCGATCGCGAACGCGGCGATCAAAGCGTCGTCTGGTTCTTCTTCAGCGGCCACGGCAGTACCTCGTACGAAGGTGAGCCCGGGCTCGCGCTCGCGGACGGCGCCCTGACCCGCCGCTATCTCTACGACCGCGTCCTCGCTAGGTTCTCCGGTGCGACCGTCCACGTCCTGGTCGACGCCTGTCACGCCGAATCCATCGTCCGCCCTCGCGATTCCAACGCGGAGCCCGTCAGCGTCGCCCCGGAAGTGGCGAGCGCCCTCCTGGCTCGTTCCACGCTGGCGAGGTTCCCCAACGTGGGGAGCCTTCTAGTCTCGAGCCGTGACTCGCAAGCTCACGAATGGGACGCCATCGGCCACGGCGTCTTCACGCACCAGGTGCTCTCCGCGCTGCGCGGCGCGGCGGACGTGAACGGCGATCGACTGATCGAGTACAGCGAAGTTCAGGCGTTCATTACCGCGGCCAATCGCAGCGTGTCCGACGCGAGGGCACGCGCCTCGCTCGTCGTACGCGCCCCCGAGCTCAACCGGCGTGCACCGCTCCTCGACCTGTCGGCGTTCCCTGCCCAAAAGGCTGCCTGGTTGGTCGGTGTATCGGGAAGCCGCGGCGTCGTCCAGGTCCTGGATGATCACGGACGTCGCCTGGTCACGCTCCACAACGCGATGGACCTCTCCACATCGTTGCTGCTGCCGGCCGGAGTCGTCCTGTACATCGCCGCGAAGGGGTTCGAAGCCGAGCTCCGGGCACGTCCCGGCCAGGTCGTCCGTTTCGCCGATCTCAAGTTTCTGCGAGCGCCTGCGAGAAGCCGTGGGTCGCTCGCGAGCGCTCTCGAACGAGGCATGTTCCGTACCCCGTTCGGTCGCGGCTACTACGAGGGCTTCACCGACAGCGCCTCGGATCTCGTCCCGGTCCCTCTCGCGCCCGAGCGCGACGACGTTCCTCTTCACTCGGGCCCATCCCCGCTCGCGGCGCCTGACCGTCCCTTTCGATTCTCCGCCGGCTTCGGGCTCGCCAGCTCGACGGCGCAAGTGCTCGGCGTAAGCCACGGGTTGCGTCTCTCGCTGACACGAGCGCGCGGACACGGTCCCACCTTCGTTCTCGATGGCCTGACTGCGAGCGATGGTCCGCTCACGGAGTCACGCGCCACGGGGACGTTCGGTTGGCTCTGGCAGACGCGCCCGAGCGCCCTGCAGCTCTACGCGACCGCCCGCGCCGGGGCTGGAATCATCGTTCAGGAGGTCGAGCGCGAGTCGAGTCGTTCGAGCGCCGTGGGAGTGGGTGCCGCTTCAACCGGCGTCGCGAGTCGCATCACCGAGCAACTCGGCATGTTGGCCGAGCTCGAGCTCGCGGGTCAGTTACTGCGACGAGATGACGCCGTGAGGATGGATGCCGTCCCTTCTGCGTGGCTCGGCGGCTACTGGGGATGGTGATGTCGGCGCGTTGGCCCGCCGCGTGCGAGTGATGCGTCGAGCCCGGCTCGGCGGTGTTTGGCTTGATCAGCTGTAGGGGAATCGTGATGGGGAATCGAAGTCATCTCGTGCAAGCTGCTGCGCCGGGGCAACTGCTCTCGGCCGTCGTTTTCGCCTTCTGCTTGATCGCGAGCTGCGAAGGGGTGAGTCGGCACCCGCTGACACGTGCGACGGATGGGATGGGCGGGGCTACCGCGAACGGCTCCGCTACGACATCGATCGGTTCGGGCGGCGGAGCGGGTGCGCTCCCTTCCGAGCACGGTCCCGCGAGCGGTGGTCGCGAAGGCGAACCGCCGCCGGGCGGCGAGGGCGGCGGCCTGTATTTTCCCGATCCGGAGGCGGGCGGCGGAGCTGCGGGCCAGGGCGTCACGGGCGGAGGCGGCAATGAGGGCGATGGCGTTGTCGGTGAAGGCGGAAGCGCGGGCGAAAGCGTCATTTCCGAAGGCGGTAGTGCAGGCGATGACCCCACGGGTGGCGGCAACGCCGGCGAGGACGGGGGAGCTGGTGGAGGCGGTCGAATTTTCACTCGCTGTTCCTCGAAGGCACCTTTCGGAATACCAGAGCGCGTACTCGGTCTGCCCGATGGCGCGGTTCGGCTGCGGTTGAATCCGAGCGAGACGGTCGGCTACTACGCGCGGTTTCCGATCACGAGCTCGTACGCCGACCTCGAGGTCACGAAGCGAGCGAGTCGCAGCGACGCTTTTTCGACCGGCATCTCGCTCAACACGAACGACAGCGGCTGGGACTTCACGCCCACGCTCCCCAGCGACGGTTCGATCATCTACTTCGAGAGCAGGGCCAATGACCTCACCTGGAGGATCCATCAGAGCGTGTGGGATCCCGGACAGCAGGCGTTCGGCTCGGTCGATCTCGTCGCCGGATTGGGCGCCGGCGGCAACCATGGCGCCGATGGCGCTCCCTACATTTTACCCTCCGGCGAGGTCCTCTACTTCCACAGCGATCGCTTCGGAATGGGCATCATGCGCGCCGAGCGGATCGGGACCTCCTTCGCGCGCGTGAAGACCGTGCCCATCACGTTCCCGCAGGGCCTCATCTTCACGGCATCCTGCCCGGTGGTGTCCCCGGACGAACTCACGATCTACTTCACGGCTCAAGACAGCGCGGGGCGGACGGACGTCTGGACGGCGACGCGCACGAACGCCACCGGGCCTTTCGGTGAAGCCGCACCGGTGCTCGAAGTCAACCGCGCCACCACCAATGAAGTGCCGAGCTTCATCTCGGAAGATGGTTGCCGCCTCTACTTCGATCGGAACTCGAACGTGCCGTTCCACTGGACGCCTCCGGGGAACTCTTTCGTCGCGGAGCGGGAGCCCGACAGCGAGTGATCGAGAGGGCGGGCACGAGATCACCCGTACCCGCCCGTCCGTCGGCTTGCGCCTCGATCAAGAGCTCACTGCCAGCGATTGATCCAGAAGGCGTTGTCCGTGCCCTTACCCACGACGGCTAGCCTGCCGCTCGAGCTGCCGATGTTGGCCGCGATCGCGGGCGGGGAGGTGAACACCCCGAAAGGAATCTGGGACCAACCGGCGGTGGCTCCGGTGCTCGGGTTCGCCGTGGCGACCCACATGAAGTCGTCGGTGCCCCTACCCGCCAACTCCACGTTCGAGCCGTGGAAGCTGATGGCGGGCGCGCCCTTGAAGATGCCCGCCCCCACCTTCTTCCAGGACGAGGCCCAAGTGTTGCCGTTGTTCGTGGAGGAGATGATCCAGAATGCGTCGTCCGTCCCCTTGGCCGCCACGACCAAGGTACCACTCTTCGCCGTGATGGCTGGCTCCGACGTCACGGCGCCGATGGGGATGTCATCCCAGGCGGTCCAGCCGGTGTTGTCGAAGCCGCCGCTCACGTCGGTGCGAGTCCAGTACACCTTGTTGTCCGACTTTCGCGCGGCCACGAACACGTAGGGAGCCATATAGACGATGGCTGGAGCCGTGTTGAAGGTGGTGCCGTTGATCCGGGACCAGCCGACGAAGCTCGAATGCCCTCCATTGGTCCAGTTGACCCAGATCGCGTTGTCACCGCCCTTCGCCACGACGATCCGCTGCGAGCCGACGATGGTCGCCGCGGGCTTCGACGTCAGCACGCCACCGAGCGACGACCACCCGCTCCAGCTGCCCGAGATCGCGTTGTAGTAGTTGTAGTAGATGGCGTTATCGAGGCCGCGACCGTAAGACTCCAGAGTCTCTGCGGTCGAGCCCACGCTCACGAGAGCCGGCGCCGAGTTGAACGTCCCGGGCGGGATCTGCGCCCAGCCCGTGAACTTCGACGTATCGAGCAGCTCCTCGACCTCGCCGATGGTTTCATGTTCCTGGTACCCGTCTTCTGCGCCACAGCCCGTGTGAGCCAAGAGAGCGACCATTCCCAAAAGCCAGGTGAACCTTTTCATGCTCTTCATACACGTGTTCCTTTCCGCGAACGCGGCCTTCCAAGACGCCCCCTTTGGCGCCTGATGGCTGATACGCGCGCCGCGGAATTCCCGGTCGCCATTTCCGGTCAACGATTTTGCGGTCGCGCGCCGGCGAAAAGGGCGACCAGAGCGCCGCGCCCGCGCGTAAGGGCGAGCGCCGTCGCGTGCGCGCTTGCTACAACTGACGCGTGCAGTCGCTCGACGTCGTCGTGATCGGAGGAGGCGTGGTAGGTCTCGCCGCAGCGCGAGCGCTCGCGCTGCGCGGGCGGGAGGTCGTGCTCGTGGAGGCCGAGCCGACGCTCGGCAGTCACGGCAGCTCGCGGAACTCCGAGGTCATCCACGCAGGGATCTACTACCCGACCGGATCGCTCAAGGCGCGCACCTGCGTGAGCGGCAAGCTCAGCCTGTACGCGTACTGCGAGGCGCGAGGCGTGCAGACGCGACGTCTCGGCAAGCTCATCGTAGCGACGAGCGACGATGAGCTCGCGGTGCTCGAGCGGCTTCGGGCTCGGGCGCTCGCGAACGGAGTCGACGATCTCGTGGCGCTCACCGCGCAAGAGCTCCGCGAACGTGAGCCCGCGGTGCGCGCGGTCGGAGCCCTGTGGTCACCGAGCACGGGGATCGTCGACAGCCACGGGTTCATGGAAGCGCTGCGCCGAGATCTCGAAGGGCTCGGTGGCGCGGCGGTCACGAGAACTCCGGTGCTCGCTGGTGAGGTCGGCGCGCTGGGCATCGAGCTTGCGCTCGGCGGGGAAGAGCCGGCGCGAGTGCGCGCGCGGGCCGTCGTCAACGCCGCGGGGCTCTGGGCGCCCGCGGTCGCTCGCAGCCTGAAGGGGCTTTCGCCGCAGACGATCCCCGCGCAGCGCTTCGCCAAAGGGCACTACTTCTCGCTGTCGGGGCGGAGCCCCTTTTCTCACCTCGTGTATCCGGTGCCGGTCCCCGGCGCGCTCGGGATTCATGTGACGCTCGACCTCGCAGGGCAAGCGCGGTTCGGGCCGGACATCGAGTGGAGCGATTCGATCGACTACGCGGTCGACGAAAGCCGCGCCGAACTCTTCTACGAGGCGATCCGGCGCTACTATCCTGCCCTGGCAGACGGCGCGCTCCTACCGGGCTACACCGGGATACGCTCGAAGCTCGTCGGCGGAGCCGAAAAAGCTGACTTCGTCGTGCAGGGTCGGGACGAGCACGGGGTCGCGGGGCTCGTGAACCTGTACGGCATCGAGTCTCCGGGGCTCACGAGCTCGCTCGCTCTCGCCGAGCTCGTCGCAGACGAGCTTTAGCAGTGTGCCTGTGGGCCCGCGAGCCGAGTGTGCCCGCCTGACACGGTGGGCCTAGTTGTCGCAGAAGGCACGCGGCCAGACGCCACAAAACAGTGCCGGAGCGACGGAACGGTAGTTGCAGTGAAGCGCCCGCAACCTGCTGCTGAGGCCCTCCTTATGAAGATTCTTCCCGGCTCTCCTCACCCACTCGGCGCTACCTGGGACGGCGAAGGGGTCAATTTTGCCCTATTTTCTGCGCACGCGAGCGCAGTCGAGCTCTGCTTGTTCGACGAGGAGGGCGGGGAGACACGGCTGCCCGTCCAGCAACAAACGGATTTCGTCTGGCACCTCTACGTTCCAGGGATCCAGCTCGGGCAGCGGTACGGATACCGGGTGCACGGTCCGTACGATCCGGAGCGCGGTCATCGCTTCAACCCGGAGGTCGTGCTGCTCGATCCCTACGCGCGCGCGCTCGACGGCGTCGAACGCTGGGATCAGGGTTGTTTCGCCTACGAGCTCGGGCACGAAGCGGGCGATCTGAAGCGCGCGGATCGGCCCGCCCTCGGCGCGCCGCGAGGCGTCGTGATCAATCCCAGCTTCGACTGGGAGGATGACGCGTCCCCCCAGACTCCGCTCCGCCGCTCGGTCATCTACGAGGCCCACGTCCGCGGTCTCACCAAGCTGCACCCGGACGTCCCCGAGCCGCTGCGGGGCACCTACGCGGGCGTCGCCCACCCGGCGGTCATCGGCTACCTGCGAGATCTCGGCGTCACCGCGATCGAGCTGATGCCGGTCCACGCCTTCGTCGACGACAAGGTGCTGCTCGACCGGGGATTGAGGAACTACTGGGGCTACAACTCGATAGGCTTCTTCGCTCCGGACGTGCGCTACCGCTCGACGAACGAGCTTGGCGGCGAGGTGCGCGAGTTCAAGCAGATGGTGAAGGCGCTGCACCGCGCCGGCATCGAGGTGATCCTCGACGTCGTCTACAATCACACGGCGGAGGGGAACCACCTCGGCCCGACCTTCAGCATGAAGGGCATCGACAACGCGACCTACTACCGGCTGGTCGCGGATGATCCGCGCTACTATTTCGACTACACCGGGACGGGGAACACGCTCAACGTGCGGAGCCCACAGGTGCTGGCGCTCATCATGGACTCCCTGCGCTACTGGGCGTCCGAGATGCACGTGGACGGCTTCCGCTTCGATCTCGCGTCCGCGCTCGCCCGGCAGCTCCACGACGTGGATCAGCTCTCGAGCTTCTTCACGCTGATTCATCAGTCGCCGACGCTGCGGCAGCTGAAGCTCATCGCCGAGCCGTGGGACGTCGGCGCGGGCGGCTACCAGGTCGGCAACTTTCCGGTGCGCTGGGCGGAGTGGAACGGGCGTTATCGGGATGCGATCCGCGCGCTCTGGCGCGGCGACCACGGCGTCATGGGCGAGGTGGGCTACCGCCTGACGGGTAGCAGCGATCTCTACGAGAGCGGCGGCCGGCGTCCCTCCGCGAGCGTCAACCTGGTGACGGCGCACGACGGCTTCACGCTACGCGACCTGGTCTCTTACAATCACAAGCACAACGAAGCCAACGGCGAGGGCAACCGGGACGGGAACGACAACGAGCACTCGAACAACTGCGGCGCGGAGGGCCCGACCGACGACGTGTCGGTCAATGAGCTCCGGCGCCGGCAGCAGCGCAACTTGCTCGCGACCATGGTCTTCTCGCAGGGCACGCCCATGA
>JAEZYO010000284.1 GCA_023419055.1 Pseudomonadota bacterium
CGGAACAACCTCGCTCGCCTGATCGACGAGTGGCGCAACCACCCGTTTTCTCCGCACCTGATCGCGCGCCAGCGCATCTCGGCGTACCAGAAGTTCGTGGTGATGAAGTACCTGGACAACCTGATCGCATGGGCCGATCAGCTGTTCCGTGGGGACTCGTTCGAGTCGATCAATCAGGCGACGCAGCTCTACGTGCTTGCCGCGGACATCCTCGGCAAGCGTCCCGAGATCATCGAGCCGCTGACCGCCGAGCCACGCTACACGTATCGCGAGCTCGAGGCGCGCGGCATCACAGACTTCGCCAACGCCCTGGTCGAGGTCGAGAACCTGATGGTCGCGAACTCGGAGCACGTGGAGGGGAAGGACGTGGACGCTCCGCCTCCCGAGAGCCAGGGTGTGCAGGCGACCGCGCTCCTCAGCCTGTACTTCAGCGTACCGCGCAACGACCGGCTCGATCGCTACTGGGACACGGTGCAAGACCGGCTGTTCAAGATCCGGAACAGCATGAACATCGACGGCGTGAAGCGCACGCTCGCGCTGTTCGAACCACCCATCGATCCGGCGCTCCTGGTGCGCGCCGCCGCGGCCGGGCTCGACCTCGGCGCAGTCCTCGCCCAACTCGGTCGACCGCTCCCCTGCTACCGCTTCAACGTCTGGCTGCAGAAGGCGAGTGAGCTCGCCAACGAGCTCAAGAGCTTCGGAGGCGCCCTGCTCTCTGCGCTCGAGAAGGCGGACGCAGAGGAGCTCTCGCAGCTGCGCCAGGGCCACGAAATCCGTATGCTGAAGCTCGCGCGCGACGTGCGGAAGGAGCAGGTGCGCGAGGCCGAACAGAACGTCGAGGTGATCCGAGCGCGGCGCAAGCTCGCGGAGGATCGCTTCGCCGACTACTCGAGCAGGGAGTTCATCAGCCAAAACGAGGCGGCGAGTCTCGCTCTCACCGCGCGCGCATCGAGTCTCGAGACGTCCGCCGGCGTGTTCAACACCATCGGTGGCGTGCTCGGCGTGATCCCGCAGATCGAGGCCGGCTTCATCAGCGGGACAGCCTCGTTCGGCGGCCTGCATCTCGCCAACATCTTCCAGGCCATCGCCACCGGCATGAACGTCGGCGCGGGAGTGATGCGCGCCTCAGCCGGGCAAGCGAGCACCATCGCCGGCTACGAGCGCCGCCAGGAGGATTGGGACCTCCAGATCCGCCAGGCCAAGCTCGAGATGGACAACATCGACAAGGAGCTCGTCGCCGCGGAGATCCGCGCGTACGTCGCGCAAAAGGAGCTCGAGAATCAGGAGGTGCAGATCGAGCAGTCGGAGGAGGTGAACGCCTTCTTGAAGGAGAAGTTCACGAACCGTGAGCTCTATCAGTGGATGATTTCCCAGCTGAGCCGCACGTATCAGCAGATCTACAAGCTCACCTACGACGTAGCGAAGACCGCGGAGCGGTCCTTCCAGTTCGAGCTCGGGGAGAAAGAGACGAACTTCGTCCAGTTCGCCTACATGGACAGCCTCCGCCAGGGTCTGCTCGCGGGCGAGAAGCTGACGTATGACCTCAAGCGCATGGACGTCGCGTATCTCGAGCGCAACAAGCGCGAGCTCGAGATCACGAAGCCCATCTCGCTCGCCGCGCTGAACCCGATGGCGCTCCAAGAGCTCCGTGAGAAGGGCTCGTGCGAGTTCTCGCTGCCGGAGATCCTGTTCGACCTCGACTTCCCGGGTCACTACTTCCGTCGCATTCGGGCGGTGCGGCTGACCATTCCGTGCGTCACGGGGCCGTACACCAGCGTGAGCGCGAAGCTCAGCCTGCTCGGGAGCGCGATCCGCGTCGAGTCGACCGCCGATTCGTCAGCGGAAGGGTATCCCTACAAGGGCTACGACGACTCGCGCTTCGTCCACGACGTGGGCGGGATCCAGTCGATCGCGACCAGCACCGCGCAAGATGACGCCGGGCTCTTCGAGCTGAATTTCCGCGATGAACGCTACTTGCCGTTCGAAGGGGCAGGCGCCATCAGCCGCTTCCGGCTCGAGCTGCCCGAGGGCACGCGCCAGTTCGACTATCACACCATCTCCGACGTGGTGGTCACTGTGAGCTACACGGCGCGCGAGGCCGGCGGCTCGCTGAAGCTCGGTGCGCAGAACAGCGTGCAGCGGCAGCTCGACCGCGTGCTCGAGCTCGTGTCCGAGGACCCCACTGGCCTCGTGCGGGTGCTCAGCATGAAGCGCGAGTTCCCCCAGGTGCTGCACCAGCTCCTCAGCAGCGGCACCGCGAAGCTCGAGCTGGTTCCGGAGCACTTCCCCTTCCTACTGCGGCAGAAGGGGTACTCGCTCGCACCGCTGAACGCCGATCAGGGAAACATCCAGGTGCGAGTCCTTCGCCGCGACCCCGGCCTCAGCACGGCCGGGATGACGTTCGCGCTGAACGACGGAACCCCGAGCGGCTTGGTGACGCTCAATCTGGAAACGAACAGCGATATCCTGTCGGGTTCGCTGCCACGAGGCACGACGCCGTTCGTCGCGAACTGGTTGCCCGAAGAGTGGACGCTCACTCGAAGCGGAATGACACCCGAGTCCGTGGACGACGTGCTGTTCATCGTGAGGTACGCGGTCGGCCCGCAAACCTGAAGGCCCATTTTCCACTGAAGGAGAAGAACCG
>JAEZYO010000340.1 GCA_023419055.1 Pseudomonadota bacterium
GATCAGCGCGGCGTAGATCCCGGCGTAGCGGAGCCCGAGCGACTTCGGCACGAGCTCGCCGAGAACGAGTGACAAGAAGGACACCAGCGCGACCACCAGAGTGAGGCTGATGCCGCTCGCGTGGCTCGCGATGGCAGGCGGCATCGCGAGCAGGAGCGGCTCGAGCTTCTTGGCGAAGGAGGAGCCGCCGATGGCGCCGGTGGTCGCGCCGATCACGGTGATGCCGATCTGGACGGTGGCGAAGAAGCGCTCGGGATCCTTGCGGAGCGCTTCTACGGCGCGCGCGCGCTTTCCACTCTTCTCCGAGAGCTTCTGGAGCGTGAGCTTGTCGACCCCGACGATCGCGATCTCGGCGGCGGCGAGCAGCCCGTTGACGAGAACGAGCGCGAGGATGACCGAGAGCTCGAAGACCATGGACGCCGCGGCCTTACCGTAGACGATGACGCCTGTTCGATCAGTTGGGGATTTGTACCCGCGAGTGGCGGAAAAGAATCAGTGCAGAAATCTCGTGCGAATCTCACCGAGTAGCGACGCCGCTCCACGCGCGGCGCGGCGCGTTTCGGCTCGTCGACGGCGCGGCTCGGGCGCGGAAGAAGCCTGGTTGCGCGGCGCCTCCGCGGGGCGTATCGAGAAACGTCGTGAAGACCTACGATCTACGAACGTACGACGACGTGACGGAAGTGATCGAGAACGGTACTCGCACGTTGCTCGTCTCCAAGAACCCGCGCCGAGACCTCTCCGAAGAGTTGGAGCGGCTCCGCGAGGACGGCTGGGCCGTCATGAGCGTCGCGTCCGCTCGCGAGAACCGGCTCCTCGTCGTGCTCTGTCGCGAAGCAGCCTGATCCAGCGCGGGATCCGGCGAGTCGGGCTGCGTCCCGGTTTTTGGTTGCCGTGGGGAAGCGGGGTGGGGCATCTTCCTCGCTGGATGCACTCCATGAGGCATCAGCTCGAGGGCTTCTTGTTGGTCCTCGCCATCGGCTCGGCGGTGGCCATCGCGGCCAAGCGCGTCGGTCTGCCCTACAACGTGGCCCTCGTGCTGGTGGGCCTCATCCTGGTGTTCCTGGACGTCATCCCGGGGACGCAGATGAACCCCGAGGTCATCCTCGTGGTGTTCCTCCCGCTCCTGGTGTTCGAGGGCGCGCTCTTCGCCGACGCCAGCGACATGAAGAGCGCGGCTCGCCCCATCCTCGCCCTCGCCTTGCCCGGCGTGATGCTCTCGCTCATCGGGACGGCGGCGGTGGCCACCTGGGTGCTCGACCTGCCGTTCGCCGTGGCGCTGCTGCTCGGCGCGCTGCTCGCCATCACGGACACGGTGAGCGTGCTGCTCGCGTTCCGTAGCGTGCGAGTACCGCACCGGCTCGCCGCGATCATGGAAGGCGAGAGCCTGTTCAACGACGGGACCGCGCTGGTGCTCGTCAGCCTCGCCACGGGGATCGTCGCGAGCGGTCACTTCAGCGCGCCGGAGACGCTGCGGCAGCTGTTGGTCGCCATCATCGGCGGCCTCGGGATCGGGGCGGGCTTCGGCGCGCTCGGCTCTGCGGTGCTGCGCAGGACGCCCGACCACCTGACGGCGATCCTCGCCTCGCTGGTGCTCGTGTTCGCGACGTCGCTCGCCGCCGAAGCGCTGCATGCCTCACCGGTGATCGCCGTGGTGGCCGCAGGCGTGTTCGTGGGCCAGGCCGCGCGCCGCCTGCTCGAGCCCTCGCGCGTCCTCGCGCTCCACGGCTTCTGGGAGACCGCGGGCTTCACGCTCAACGTGCTCATCTTCTTGCAAGTGGGCATGCAGATCAGCGCGCCCATGCTGCTCGAACAAGCTCCCTCGATCGCGCTCGCGCTGCTCGCCCTGCACGCCGGGCGCGCCGTCGCGGTGTACGGTTGCTTCGGAGTGCTGCGCGCGTTGAAGCGGGAAGTCGTCCCGATGCGCTGGCAGCACGTGATGCTCGCCGGCAACATCAAGGGAGCGCTGTCGATGGCCGCCGTGCTCGCGCTGCCGCAGGGGCTCGCCCACCGTGATCGGTTGATCACGATCGTGTTCGGCGTGACCTTCGTGACGCTCGTCACCCAGGCCCTCCCCTTCCGCACCATCCTGCGCAAGCTCGGCGTGGCGAGCTCGAGCGCGAGCCCGGAGTTCGACGAGGCCAAGGCTATTTTGGTCGAGGCGCGGCGGGGCCAGGCAGAGCTCGACGAGCTGCTCGCTTCCGGGCTCATTTCCCGGAAAGATCACGCGGAGCGGCGCGCCGCGTTCCAGCGTCAGATCATCCAGGCAGAGTCACAGCTCAGAGGCCCCGCGGGGGAGGTGGTGCGCGACGCGCTCGCGGACGTCGCGATTCTGGCGGCGCAGAAGGCGGCGCTGCTCGACGCCGCTCGCCGCGGGCTCATCGCCGACGAGACGGCCGCCGCGCGCGTCAACGTGATCGACCGGGAGCTCGTGCTGGCCACTTCTCCCGGGAAGGAAGGCGGCCACTAAATCATGCGAGTGTTGATTGTCGGCGTGGGCAGGGCGGGTCTCGACATCGCCCAACACCTGAGCCGTTCCGGCCACGACGTCACGGTCTTGGATCGCGATCGCGCCGTCGCGGAGCGCGCCTCGGAGCAGTTCGGGCTCGTCGCGCTCGCGGGCGACGCCACGGAAGCCTCGCTCCTCGAGGAAGCGGAGATCGCTCGCGCCGACGTCGTCGTGGCCATGCTGGGTCGCGACGCCGACAACCTCGCGGTGGCGCTCCTCGCCCAGGCGGCCGGAGTCAAGCGCGTGATGGTCCGCATGCGCGACAAGGCGTACCGCCAGGTCTACCTCGCGGCCGGCGTCGATCGCCTGCTCTCGGAGACCGACGTCCTGATTGGCGCGCTCGGGACCGCCATCGAGCACGAAGCGGTGCGCCACGCCATGTTGCTCGGTAACGGGGACTCGGTCGCCTTCGAGATCGCCATCCCGGAGACCTCGCCCGTCGCCGGCCGTCAGGTGAGCGCCATCGCCTCGGACCCCGACTTTCCGCGCTCGTGCGTGTTCGCTGCCCTCTACGGGACGGACGGCACCGTGGAGGGACCGCGCGGCTCGTCGGTCGTCTACGGCGGCGCCACGGTGCTGCTCGGCGCGCGGCGCGCCGAGCTCAAGCTGACCATCGATTTCTTCATGGGCGGCTCGAGCGCCGGCTGAGCTCTACCTCGGCGCGGCGGGCGCGAGCGCGCCGTCGAGCCTCTTGCCGCGGTAGAGCAGCTGGAGCGCGGGCGTGGTCATGAGCGTCGTCACGATCGCCATGATCACGAG
>JAEZYO010000381.1 GCA_023419055.1 Pseudomonadota bacterium
GCTGGGTCGAGGGGCTCATCGAGCACTCGCTTTTGTCTCAGGACTTGCCTCTGTTCGCCCGCCTCCACGTCGCCTGGAGCAGCGGGGATCACGAAGCCGCCGTGCGCTGGGGAAACGAGCTCTACGCCGCGCGCGGCAGCCGTGAGCTCCGGGAAGAAGAGCTCCAGCTCGGTCGCGCGCTCGCTCGCTGGCTGTGCTCGCTCGGGTACCGTGAGGCAGAGCCTTACCTCAGGGCGGAGATCGTGACCCTGGCCTCCATGTACTCCCTCGCCGCCGAGCGCTTCGGCATCGCGCTGCGACCCGCCGCGCTCGCGTACGCCTTCAGCTGGACCGAAGCCCAGATCGGCGCTGCCACGCGCCTCATCCCGCTCGGTCAAGCCGACGCCCAGCGCGCGCTCTCTCGCGCGCTCGCGGTGTTGGCGAAGGGCGTGGACTCCGCGCTCTCGCGCAGCGACGACGAGATCGGCTCGAGCGCGCAGGGTCAGGTGCTCTTCTCGATGCTTCACGAGACCCAGTACAGTCGCCTCTTTCGTTCCTAGCCGCTCCTCAAGGACCCTTCCCGATGCAAAAGCAACCGTTACGTGTGGGTGTCGCAGGACCCGTCGGTTCCGGCAAGACCGCGCTGGTCGACTCCTTGTGCAAGCTCTTGCGCGATCGCTACGACATGGCGGTCGTCACCAACGACATCTACACCCGCGAGGACGCAGAGTTCTTGATGCGCAGCGGCGCCTTGCCGAACGAGCGCATCATGGGCGTGGAGACCGGCGGCTGCCCCCACACTGCGATCCGTGAAGACGCCTCCATCAACCTGGACGCGATCGATCGCCTGTCCGCGAAGTTCCCGGCGCTCGACCTCTTGATCGTGGAGAGCGGCGGCGACAACCTCGCTGCGACGTTCAGCCCCGACCTGGTCGACATCACGCTCTACGTCATCGACGTGGCCGCGGGTGACAAGATCCCGCGCAAGGGCGGGCCCGGGATCACCAAGAGCGATCTGCTCATCATCAACAAGACCGATCTCGCGACCATGGTCGGCGCCTCGCTCGAGGTGATGGACCGCGATGCCCGCAAGATGCGCGGGGAGAAGCCGTTCGTGTTCACCAATCTGAAGAAGGGCGACGGGCTCGCGAACGTCGCGGACTTCGTGATCCGCGAAGGCATGCTCGAGGCGCGCCCGAGCTGAGCCGCGCGCTACGTCGCCCAGACCCTCGGCGGGACCGGGGGTCGCCCGAGGAGCTCCGGCCGCCCGAGCTCCCAGGCGGCCATGAGGAGCGCGCGAGCGCGCTCGGCGCTCCGTGTGAGCACGCGGACGACCAGTACGGAGGCGAGCGCCGTGACGGCGAGGCGCTCGCCTCGCGCAGGCGTGAGGCGCTCTCGGAATAGCGCCGAAAGCGGCCCGAGATCGCGCTCGTCGCCGGGCACCAAGTAGAAGTTGCCGAACACGGAGTGCCCCGAGAGCCCCCAGGGCTCGGCGAGCAGGGGCGACCCACCCTCTAGCTCGAAGCGCTCGATGAGGAGGGGCCTACCGTTCCGGCTCAGTCGAAACACGCTGCGGACCCGTCCCTGCTCGAAATGCTCGCCTGCGGCGGGTCGCCCCAGGCAGCCGATGTCCCAACCTGCAAACGTACCTTGGGGCGCGACCTCGACCTCGGTCTCGAGCACTCCGTCGGCCCCCTGGAAGACGATGTTCTCACCTGGCAGCCATTCGAGCGAGGCCGTCGGATGCACCGAAAGTTTCACGTGTTGCCGGCTGGTTCGGCCCCCCGATCGATAGAGCTTCTGAGCCGCCGGAGTCGTGAGCAGGGCAAGGCCGAGCTCACGCACGGACACGTCGAGCTCGAGCCTGTCGCCTCCCACGAGTCCGCCGGGAGGATGCAGGACGTAGACATGCGCCACGTCGTCACCCTCCGGATAGAAGGCGCGCTGCACGCACGAAGGCCCCACATGGCGGCGGCGCGTGATACGGGACGCGGACCCCGAGCGCGAAATTTCGAGCTCGAGGCGAGCTTGCCACCCGGAATGGGGTAAATCGTCCCTTACGAACATCATCGCTCGGACCGTACCGCGAGATAAGCCGCCGACGCAGCCCCAACCGAGTGTCGTGGGTGCGTCGTTGGCCAAGCTCTTGCATCCCAGGTGAAAGACCCATGGGGGTTTCGATGGCCACGCCCAAAATCCTGATCGTGGAGGACAGCGACGACTCCCGCGAAATGCTCGCGGAGCTGCTTCGTTGTGCGGGCTATCGCGTCGAAGAGGCCCGCAACGGGCTCGAGGCGTACTCGATGCTCAAGGCCACCGCTGAGCGGCCTACTCTGATGCTGCTCGACCTGATGATGCCCGTGATGTCAGGGCCGGAGCTCATCGAGGTCTTGTCGAACGACGACACCCTCTCCCAGCTCCCGATCGTGATCGTCTCCGCAGCCGTGGAGTCGATTCGCACGGGCGCGGTCAAGGCAGCGCTGAAGAAGCCGATTCATTTCGAGACCCTGCTCGAAGTGGTCGGGGAATGCTGCTCGGACGGGAAGCGGCCGATCGAGCGCCGCGAGGCCCTGGACGATCGCCCGCGCTAGACTTGCGCATCCGCCAAGCGCGCTTGCTGTCGGGGCGATCTTGCGTCGAATGCGCGGGGGCGGGGCACGCGAGTCATAGGCGCGGCAGGCCATTCCGGTGCCGCGGTGGCGTTCGAACCGCGAGCGAGCGTAGACTGGTGGCCGCCGCCGCGATCGGCTCGGGGTCGGGCGGAGCTCCTCGATGAACACACAGGTGATCCCCCCCGCAGGCCCCGCGGCCTATCTCCAGCCCGGAGAGATCGTAGCGGAGCGCTACCGACTGGAACGTGAGCTCGGCCGCGGTTCCATGGGGGTCGTGTGGGCAGCCGTCCACGTCACACTGGGCCAACGCGTCGCCATCAAGCTGATTTCGGCGGGGCAGATCGACTCCCCGGAAACGCGACATCGCTTCAGCACGGAGGCCAAGGCCGCTGCGCGCCTGAAGTCACGGCACGCCGTCCAGGTTTACGACGACGGCGAGACCCCCGAGGGTACGCCGTACATCGTCATGGAATACCTCGAGGGTGAAACGCTCGAGGCGAAGCTCGAGCGCGGCGCGCTCGAGTTGCCGGAGGCGGTGCGCATTACGAGCCACGTCTGCCGCGCGCTCTCGCGCGCCCACGCGCAGGGCATCATTCATCGCGACTTGAAGCCCGCCAATATCTTCATCGCGCGCGCCGAAGAAGACGAGTACGGGTGGCTGGCAAAGGTGCTCGATTTCGGCGTGGCCAAGCTGACGAGCTCGACCGATCCGTCGCACACCAAGACGGGGACCCTCGTCGGCACACCGCTCTTCATGAGCCCGGAGCAGGTCCGGGGCGCGAGCCACGTCGATCGACGCGCCGATCTCTACTCGGTGGGCATGGTCTTCTACAACATGGTGACCGGCCGCTTCGCGTTCGACGCGCCGTCCTACAGCGACGTGCTGGTGAAGATCTGCCTCGGTCCCCTGCCGGATCTCTCGAGCGTTCCCGGCATTCCGGACGCGGTCCGCGCCTGGTTCGACAAGGCCTGCGCGCGCGAACCCGCCGAGCGTTTTCAGAGCGCCGACGAGATGGCCGAGGCGCTACGCGAGGCCGCGGGAAACCAGCGGCCGGAGCGGTTCAGCATGCCCGAAGAGGTGCTCGGCCCTTCGGGCACGGTCATGGGCTACGGAGCTCCTGACGTGCTCGATTTCGCGGGTTCCTCACCCGAACGGCAGGTCGTGGTCGACGACCTTCGGGGCCCGAACGGCACGCTCAAGAGCGGACCTCTGGCGCAGGAGGCCGGCGCCGTCGCTCTTCCGCTGATCACGCCTGCAAGACAGGCGCTCGATCCGGTTCCCGCGGCAGAGCCGCTCGAGGTCGAGGGCATACCGAAGCGAGTGAGCTGGCCGCTGTGGCTCGCCGCAGGGGCGGGGCTCGGGCTCGCGATGGCG
The DNA here is from genome assembly GCA_023419055.1 of Pseudomonadota bacterium. The sequence continues at coordinate 3,967 of JAEZYO010000381.1, forward strand.
GGAGGAGGCGCGTTGCTCTTCCTGGTGCGGAGCGCCGGTGCGCCGAGCACCCCGCCGGCCACGACCGTGAGCGCTGCGGCTCGAGCGAGCGAAGCGCCGCCGGCAGCGCCGACGATTCTCGCACCAATTTCCCCGCCGGCCGTAGTTCCCCCGCCTCCGTTGCCGACCCTCGCGCCCGCGCCGCCGAGCGCTTCCGTCCAGGCTGAACTCACCGCCGCGAAAGCTTCTCGCCCCGCGGCCAAACGGCCGATCGCCCTACCGGCGCGAGCCGCGGGACCCATCGCTCCCCCACCTGCGCCGAAGCCCGCGCCTGTAAAGGGCGGAGCCCCCGACATCGGGTTCTGATAATGAGAAGTCTAGGTGGAGACTAAGATGCGCCGTCCCTTCCTGGACCTTAGGTACCGATTCACTTCCCTCGTCGCGATCGCCGCAGTTGCCGTGGCGTCCCTGCCCGCGCCCGCGCTGGCGCAGGACTCCGAGAACATCGCCGCCGCGCGCTCTCTCGGTATTCAAGGGGTCAAGCTCGCCGAAGAGGGCAAGTGCAAAGAAGCCATCGAGAAGCTCGAGCGAGCGGAGGCGCTCTATCACGCGCCCACCATCCTCGGGCGCCTCGGTGAGTGTCAGGTTCAGGTCGGGCAGATCGTGCGCGGAACCGAGAACCTGAACAAGGTCGTGCGCGAGCAGCTCCCCGCCAACGCACCCAAAGCCTTCGTCGACGCGCAGGAGCGCGCCCGCAAGGCGCTCGACGCAGCGCTGCCGCGCATTGCTTACCTCACGGTCAACATCGAGCCCGCAGGGACGCAGGCCGAAGTGACCGTC
>JAEZYO010000785.1 GCA_023419055.1 Pseudomonadota bacterium
AAGCTACCCGGCGCAAAGACGCTGAAGGATCAGCCCTTCGACGAGCTGACTTTCACCCTGCAAGATGGAGAAGGCCCCAAGGTCGAGTGGTTGGTCGGTCGGAAGGGCAATACGCTCGTTGCGGCCGGCGACGAGCCCTACGCGCTCGCGAACGACCAGAACGCGCGGCTCCCCGAGGCGGAGAAACTCGCCAAGGTGAAGGCGGCCCTCGAGGGTTCAGGGACGGGAGGCGCCGCTCCGAAAGCGGCCCCCGCGCCGAGCGCCGCACCGAGCGGCAAGTAGCGCCTCGCGGTCCGCGCATGTCAGACTAGTCGAGCGTGGACTTCGACCTTCCCGAGCAGCATCGCCTCCTCAGAGATTCGGTTCGAGAGTTCTGCGAGCGGCACGTTCGGCCGCACGCGCATGAATGGGACGAGGCGGAGCGATTCCCGCTCGAGCTCGTGCCACAGCTCGCCGAGCTCGGGTTGCTCGGTATTCGAGTCCCGGAAGAGTACGGCGGCGCGGGGCTCGACACGCTCTCCTACGCGATCGCCGTCGAGGAGTGCGCGCGCGTCGACGGCTCGCTCGCGCTCACCGTCGCGAGCCACAACGGGCTCGGTACGGGGCACATCCTGAAGTTCGGGAGCGAAGAGCAGAAGCGCCGCTACCTGCCCAAGGCCGCGAGCGGCGAGTGGCTCGCCGCGTGGGCGCTGACGGAGCCGGGATCCGGATCGGACGCGGCCGCGCTCAAGACCACGGCTCGGCGCGAAGGCAGCGACTGGGTGATCGACGGCACCAAGATGTTCATCACGCAGGGCAGCGTCGGCGGCTTCTGCGTGGTCCTCGCCAGGACGAACAAGGACGCGCCCGCTCAGCGCGGCATCACGGCGTTCATCGTCGAGACGGACACGCCAGGCTATTCGGCGAGCAAGAAGCTCAAGAAGTACGGCTGCCGCTCGAGCGACACCGTCGAGCTCACGCTCGAAGGCGTACGAGTCCCGGACGCTCAGCGCCTCGGTGCGGTCGACCAGGGCTTCCTCGATACGATGCGCATCCTCGACACCGGTCGCGTTTCCATCGGCGCCATGGCGCTCGGGCTCGGGCGCGGCGCGCTCGAGATGGCGCTCAAGTACGCGAAGGATCGACCCGCCTTCGGCAAGCCGATAGCGGACCATCAGGCGATCCAGTTCATGCTCGCGGACGCGAGGAAGGATCTCGACGCGGCGGAGCTACTGATTCACCGCGCGGCGTGGCTCGCCGATCAGGGCCGCCCGTTCACGGCCGAAGCCTCCATCGCCAAGCTGTTCGCGAGCGAGGTGGCGACGCGCGTCTGCAACGACGCGCTGCAGATCCACGGCGGCTACGGCTACACGCGCGAGTTCGACGTCGAGCGCCACCTCAGGGACGCGAAGCTCTGCGAGATCGGCGAGGGCACGAGCCAGGTTCAACGCCTGGTGATCGCCAAGGCGCTCCTGCGCTGAGCTCGGCGGCGCGCGCTATTCGGTGCGCTGAATGATGTGGTAGCCGAACGGTGACTCGACGATCGCCGAGATCTCGTTCGGCGCGAGCGCGAACGCGGCGTCCGCGAACTCCCGAACCATGACCTTGCGCTCGAAGCGCCCGAGGTTGCCGCCCCGGCTCGCCGCGCCCGGCTCATCGGAGTACTCCGACACGAGGGCCTCGAAATCCTCTCCAGCTCGAGCGCGGTTCAGGGCTTCTTCGGCGCGAAGGCGAGCAGCGTCCTTCGAGCGGGTGACGCTCGGAGCTGCCCGCATCGCGCCCCGGTATTGGATCAAGATGTGACGCGCTGCGATGGCCTCGGGCGCCGTCTTCGCGGGCGCTTCGGCGAACGTCTCGCCGAACGATTCGTCGGACGCTTTCTTGCCGGCCTGGGTGGGAGGCGGAGCGACGCGAGGCGGCTCGCCCGGGCCTTCGATCGTGCTCACCACGCACCCCGCGAGGAAAATCGCGAGGAGCGGGCCGAGCGTGCGCGTGTCGCTCCGTAGCATCATGAAGTGCTTACTTCGTCCGCTTGATGACGTGGTAGCCGAACTGCGTCTCGACCACGTCCGAGATCTGGCCGACCTTGAGCTGGAAGGCGGCGTCCGAGAACGGCTTCACCATGCGGTTCCGCGTGAAGCTTCCGAGCTCGCCGCCGCGCTCCGCAGCGCGCGGTTCGTCGGAGTACTCCTTGACGAGCGCCTTGAAGTCGGCGCCGCTCTTCGCCTTCTTGTCGACCTGCTCGGCGAGCTTCTTCGCCTCTTCTTTGGTGCGGGTGACCTTCGGGTTCGCGCGCATCGCGCCCTGGTAGGCGATCAAGATGTGAGACGCGCTGATCGCTTCGCCCTGGTCGGCGCTGCCCGCGGCTGCGGGAGGACGGCGGCGCGCGGACGCGGTGGAGGTGGCGGTAGCCGTGGCGGTCGTGGTCGCAATCGCGGAGGCCGCCGGCTCGGGGGCTCGCTCGAGCCTTCCGTCGATCGGCAAAAGGCCGAGGCCGCCCACTAGGCCGAGCAGCAAGAGGCCGCCGAGCGTCGCCCAAGGAGCCCAGTCGGGCAACCAGTCCTGAGAGCTCGAGCTGGAGCTCGAGCGCTCGGAGCTCGTGGCACCGGCTTCTTCCTCGTCGTCTTCTTCTTCCTCGTCGTCCTCGTCCTCGTCCTCGTCCTCGTCGTCTTCCTCGTTACGCGAGGCGGTCGCCTTGGTTCGGCTCGGGGAGCCGGTGGCAGTCGCCTTGGCGGCGGGCGCCTCGTTCCACTCCTCGTCAATCTCGTCGGTGGGCGGCGGGACTGAGTCGATCGGTTTCTTTTGTTCGGCCATGGGTAAGCTCCTCGGAAAACGGGACTCTACGATTCAGGGTGCGACTTCGGCCCAGCTGTTGGTGATGACGGCTTCGGGCCTCCCGCCGGCAAAAGCCTCCAGCACGAGCCTGTTCTCGTCAACTCGGTGACCGCGAACCTCGATCGGGTCGCCGGGCCAAACCGGCTTGCGGAATTGTCCCGCCAGAGCGCGGAGTTTCGTCACGTCTCCGCCGCAGGCCTTTTTCACGACTGCGCGGGCCATGTAACCAAACGTGCAAAGGCCGTGAAGAATGGGGCCCTGCTCGAAGCCCGCGGCGCGGGCGAACTCGGGATCGGCGTGGAGCGGGTTATAGTCGCCGGAGAGCCGGTAGAGGAGCGCCTGCTCCGGGGAGCTCGCGAGCGTCAGCGCGAAAGCCGGGTCGGTCTCCGGAGCGCGCACGATTTCACTCTTGGGTGGGCGCTCGCCGCCGAAGCCCCCCGCGTCACGGATCAAGAACTGCCACTCCGTTTCGGCGAGGAGCTCGCCGCCGAGCGTCGTCGTCGTTTCGAAGACGACCTGGGCGAGCTTCTTCATGTCGTAGATGCCCTTCACACGGCCCACCGTCTCGAGCGTGCCGTTCGGTGGGATGGGGCGGTGGACGCGGAGCTTCTGCGCGCTGTGGACGAGGCGCGTCATGTCGCAGCGCGCCTTGCCGAAGAGCTCACCGACCGGGGCATAGGCGGCGATCAATGCGAACGTCGGGAGAACCTGCGGCCCTCTCCCTTCGTAGAGCAGCTCGAGCTCGTCACGGGTGGCGCCGACCCCGAGGGCATAGAGGACGGCGGTCTTCCAATCGTAGGCGAGCGCGTGCGGCGGGGTCGTCGTTCCAACGCTGTCGAGATCGAGGCTCATCGTTTCCCCAAGGCGGGGCCCACGGTTAGCGCGCGCATCGGGGGCTCGTCAATGACAGGGCCAGCTTTTCATGGCGAAACGGCGGTGTTAGCGAGCGTGGGGGCACCCCATGCAGGGCCATTTCTCTGCTCTCCTTCCGAACCCCGGCTTCGACGCCGCGGGCTTGCTGCGCGCTCTTTTCGGCGATGTCGGCGATCTCGAGGCGTGGGGGCTCGGTGTCGCGCGACTGCTGCCCGTAGTGACCCTGCTTCCGGCGTTCGGTCTCTCCGCGGTGGCGGTTCCGGTGCGCCTCGCCCTCGGCGTGACCCTCGCGCTCGCGGTCCTTCCCGCGGCGGGCACCTCCGCGCCGCTGACGGGGCCGTACGCGGTCGCTTTCGGACTCGAGGTCTTGCGTGGCATCCCGCTCGCGCTCGAGAGCTCGGCGGTCCTCTGGGCGGCCACGATGGCGGGTGGTCTCTTGGACAATCTCAGAGGCGCGCGGGAAGCGACCTCGTTGCCGACGTTCGAGGAGCCGTCCGCGCCGATCGGGGCGGTGCTCGGGCTCCTGGCTGGGCTCGCCTTCCTCGAGAGCGGAGGCGCGGCGCGCGTGGCGCAGGCGTCGGCCGCGCTCCCAGCCGCCGGAGCGTCACTGTTCCGAGCTGCCGCGCTCGACCTCACGCGCGCGATCGAGATCGCGATCGCCGTCGCAGCGCCGCTCGCTGCGGTGTCGGTCGTCGTCGAGCTCGGCGCAGCGCTCGTCACGCGTGCAGCCGCGCCCGCCCAGGTCGGAGCGCTGATTGCGCCGCTGCGCTCGGTCGTGCTCCTTTCGCTCGCAGCCCTGCTCGTCGAGCGGATGACCGCGCTCTTCGCCGAGCTCGCGGCGCGTGTTCCCTCCTAGAGGACGCTTCGGTACGCGATGCTGATTCCGAGCGAGACGTAGGTGTTGCGACCGGTAAGTGACGCCTCGCTCCCGAGCGGATCCGTCGCGGGCTCCTTGGGCAAGAACCATTGACCGTAACGCAGCATCACTCCGAGTGACCAGCTCTCGGCGAGTGAGAAGCCCGCGCCGACCGCCAACCCGACCGAGCCACCCTCCGTACGGATGGTGACACCCTGGGGACCGACCAGCGCACGGTCGTTGAGGATCGGATCCTCGACCACGAATCGATCGCTCACGACCACGAGGCCGCCGGTGAGCCCGCCCCAGACCTCGGTCGATTGGCCCACGTAAAAATAGTAACGGCCGATGCCCTCGACGGTGAGGTAGCTCCGGCTGTGATCCCGGACGATCTCTTCGTTCGACTCCGACTGCGGCACGGTGGTGGGGATGAGCCCGAGCATCAAACCCGCGCCGAACGCGAAGCGAAGGTTCGGGCGATAGAGCGGCCACGCCTCCACGACGAAACTCGCGTCGCCCTCTGGACACCGGCCCTGATCGCGCTCGACACAAACCTCCGCTCCAGGAAGGGTGAGCGCGCCGACGCCGAACTCGGCCATGCCGATCGGTCGATCTTGCGACTCGAAGCCGCTCTTCAGTCGCGCCGGTTCCGGCTCGGAGTAGGGGTCGGCTCGCCCGGGAGCGGCGAGCAGGATCAGTGGCGCCGAGGAGAGGAC
>JAEZYO010000468.1 GCA_023419055.1 Pseudomonadota bacterium
CCCTTGTTCGTCACACGAGCAATCCCCGGACCAGTCACGCGGAGCGCCTCGAAGAGGCTCGCTCACGCGATCCGATTGCCACGCCCGCGGAGCTCCCTTAGCCCTGAAGGCTCGTGCTCCGAACCCGCGACACCCCGTTCCCGATTGAGACAGTCCGAGACCTCCTCGGCATCGTCCGGGCGCTCTACGTCGCGTGGAAGGAGCAGGGGAGGCCCACCGCCGAGCTCGAACACATCGGCAAAGAGCTCCGCGCAGCCATCAACCTGGCACGCCGTAGCCCGGTGCCGAGCGTCGGACATGCTGCCGCCTGGAGCCGCGCCGAACGCGCCACCGAGCGACTGGGCCAGCTCGTCGGCGTCACCACCACGCTCCAGCCCGTGGTCCACGCCATGGAGCGCCGCCAGGTCAGCGCGACCACGGCGATGCTCTCGAAGTCGGAGCAGCGCAAGCGCGGCCCGCGCCGCTGAACGCTCATGGATCGCACGCACCCGCGTCCTCCGGACCCCAGATGACGATCTCGAACGACGGCTCGCTCTCCTCGCCGCGAGGGCGGTAGACGCTCACTTCCTGTCCGGCATGCACGGAGAGGCAGCGCACCGGTTCACAGCTGCCGGGCTCACCAATCCTTGTGTCCGGATCGCCTGTCACCTCCCAGATCGCGTCCTCCAAGGCTGGCCCGTACGCGCTCTCGACATCGTCGCACCCGCCGCTCGACGATGGCGACGTCTCGTCACCCCCGACGAATTCTCGCGTGTCGCAGCCGAGGATCAGGGCCGGAACCACAAGGACAAGGGCGGCTCTCTCGCGGCGGATCATGCCCGCACCGTCGATCAAAAAGGGATACTTTGGTATCCCGTTTATAAATCCTGAGCAAAAAGGGATAGTTACCTACCCTCCACGTTCGGGTAGCCTCGGGTTACCGATGCGTCGGAACGTGCCTCAGCCCCCCGACGACCAGACCCTTGCCGCGTTGGCCGTGATGGGCGCACATCTCCGCCGAGAGCGAACCCGGAAGGACCTGACCCAAGAACAAGCGGCCGAGGGTCTCGGAATCGACGGAAAGTACCTCGCCAAGATCGAGCGCGGGACCGTCAACATCACGGTGGGCACCCTCCTGAAGCTGGCCGAGTTCTACGGCGTGCCCGCGTCGAAGCTGCTGAGGCCGGGCAAGCCTGAGCCCCAGAGGGTAGGGCGCCCCAAGAAGCGATTCAGAGCGAGCAAGCTCGGGTAGCTCACGATTGGGCACCCATTGTCGGGCGAAGTGTCACCACCGGTCTTGGTGGGAGCCACTATCACCGGAATCACCGGTGGCCAGGGAGCCAGCCGGTGGCGCGGAGACACACGAGGGCCTGCGGGCAGCACGCTGACGACGAGGGTGTCGGAGCGAGGCTCTTCGAGAAACCGAGCTGTCGTCCCCTCTCGGCCGGGGTTGGGTGACGTGGTCAGCGTTTCGTGCGGTAGCCCTTGTCGTTGAAGACGAAGTGTTCGGAGCGCTCGGTGAGTCGCTCGGCAACGACCTGAGCGTTGAGGGCGTCGGGGAAGACTTTGGGCCAGTCCTTGAAAGGGCGGTTGGTGGTGATGCAGGTGGAGCGCCGGTAGTCGTAACGCTCGCTGATGACCTGGAAGGCGAGCTTGGCCTGAGCGGCGTCCATCTCGAGGGAAGCGAAGTCGTCGATGATGAGCAGCTCGGCGCGCACGTACTTGCGGAGGGTCTTCTCGAGGTTGCCATGGAGCTCGGCGCCGTGAAGCTCGTTGAGCATCTTCGGTGCAGTGACGAACACGACCCTGCGGGTGGCCTGGCAGGCCTTGTAGGCCAGGGCTCGAGCGAGAAAGGTCTTTCCCGCGCCGGGGATGCCGATGAAGAGCGGATTAATGCCCTTGTCGAGGAAGCTCAGATCGTGGAGCGCGAGGTAGCGAGCGCGGAGTTTCTTCCGATCGCCGTCGAAATCGAAGTCGAAGGCGTCGACGGTGTTGATCTCGGGGAAGCGAGCGTCACGGATGCGGCGGTCAACGGCGCTGCGGAGACGGCTCGATTTCTCTTCGTCGGCGAGCTGGTCGGCGACCTCGAGGGCGGAAAGGTTTTCGGTGCGAGCGCGCTCGACGATGTCCTTGAGACGAGCGGCCATACCGGGCAGGCGCAACCAGCGGAATTTCTGGGTCACGAGATCGAGCAGGTCGTCGTCTTTCATGTTTCGCTCGCGGGTGGCTCGCCGGGATCGCGGGTGAGCACGGGTCGGTCGTAGATGGAGAGATCGGGCTCGCGCAGGGTGATGTGATCGAGCGCGGGGTCACCGAGCTTGAGAGGCGTGAAGTCGGGCGAGAGGTGTCGCTTGTGACGGAGGACGTGCTCGACGTACTCGACGCCGACGTGTCCGGTGCGCATGACCTCGGCCATGGCGCTCTGAACTTGGGTGTTCCCGAACAGCTCGGCGAGGAAGATGAGTCGCAGCCCCTCGCGACGCAGAGAGCGAGAGCCGGCGGCGAGGTTTTTGAAGTAGCGCTCACCGTCGTCGCCGAAGCGAGCGCGCGCGAAATCGGCGGGATCGCTGGAGCGGACGTCGCCGATGGTCTTTCGGTGCGAAGGGTGCTCGAAGTCTCCCCCCGTGCCCCAGGAGCGCTGGTGCACGGCGACCTGCTTGGGACCGAGGAAGATGCCGACGGTGTCGTCGTTGGCGCGCACGACGAGGCTCTGTCCGGAGAGGCGCCAGGGAACAGAGTAGCGATTGCGGTCGAAGCCGACGCGGTAGAGCTTGGTGACGTTGACGGACTCGATATCGTCGGTGTCGAAGGGAGTGGACGCGAGGGGTTTGAGGCGCGGCTTCTCTTCGTGCTCGAAGGCGAGCGAGGGCACTTTGCCGGTCTCTGCGTGCGCGCGGCGGTTGGCGAAGTCGTCGCGCCAAGTAGCAGCCTGAAAGTTGAGATCGGCGAGATTTTGGAAGCGGCGTCCGGTCCAGAAGCGGTCGCGGACGAAAGAGATGGGGCGCTCGACGCGGCCCTTGGATGTGGGCGTGGCAGGCGAGCAGGCGATGACGGCGAAGCCGCCGCGAGCATTGGCGTAGGAGAGAAAGCGGGGATTGAAGCGAACGGGGCCCGAGCGGGGATGCTCGAGGACGACGGTCTTCATGTTGTCGAAGATGTCGACGGTGGTGATGCCGCCGAAGAACGCGAGCGCGCGGTCCATGCAGCGCAGGAACGAGCCCATGGCCTGGCTGACCGTGAACTCGAGGTAGAGCAGGCGCGAGTAGCAGAGGACGGCGACGAAGGCGCTCACGCGACGCGGGACGCCGGGCAAAGCGAAGCCGAAGTCGGCCCAATCGACCTGCATCGCCTCACCCGGGTGAAAGTCGAGCGTCAGGAACGCGGCGGGTTTGGGCTTGGCGCGAAGCTCACGCACGCGCTCGCGCAAGATGGAGATCCCGCCGCTGTAGCCGAGCACGCGCAGCCGCTCGAGCACCTGAGGCGCCTTGAATTCTGGGGTTTCCTCGAGCAACTTTTGAATCGTCGCGTCGTACGCATCGAGCAGCGAAGCACGGGGCGTCGGAGCCGGCTTCTGCGCAGGAGGCAACTTGGCCAGGTGACGTTGCACGGTGCGTCGAGCCAAGTGCAGTCGGCGTGCGATCGCACGAACGGAGAGCCCGTCGAGGTAGTGCAGGCGCATCACCTCGACACGAACGTCGGTGCTTTCAGAACGGGAGAGCGTCATCGTCCTTCGCCGGAGGTGCGAGCGCGGCGAGGACGGCCGCGCGGTAGCGTTGCGTGGCGCGCTCGAGTGGCCGGACCGCGGCGAGCAGCCGCCGAGCGCGACGCAACGACGCGGGCTCGGGCTCCGGACCCGGCTCCTCGACGAGCTCGAGGGTCGGGTGCTCGGCGAGCAGCGCCCGCACGCTGATCGCGA
>JAEZYO010000538.1 GCA_023419055.1 Pseudomonadota bacterium
CTCAGCCGCTCCGGCCCGGGAATGTCGTAGACGCCTGCGCGATCGAGCGGGAGGGCGAGCGAGCGCTCGATCGCGAACGCCACGTCGTCGATCGCGACAGGCTCGGATTCACTCGCGAGCCAGCGCGGGAGCACCATCGCGGGCAGCCGGAACGCGAGGTCCCGAACGATCTTGAAGCTCGTGCTGCCGTGTCCGACGATCATCCCGGCGCGGAGCTCGAAGACGGGCACCTCCCCCTCGCGCAGGAGCGCGCCCGTTCGAAGGCGGCTCTCCAGGTGATGCGACGCGGGCCCGCTCGGTGCGACGCCGCCGAGATAGACGATGCGCTCGAGCCCGCGCGCTCGGGCCTCGTCGCGGAACGCCGTCGCCGCGGCGCGCTCGCGCTCTTCGTAGCCCGGTCCCTCCGCCATGCCGTGCACGAGGTAGACGGCGGCTCGCGTCCCGTCGAGCGCAGGGCCTATCGTCTCGGGCTTCGAGACATCGAGCCGAACCCAGCTCGTCCCCCTTCGGGGATCGCGAAGCGCGTTGTTCGGGGCGGCGTGCTTCGCGCGCTCCGGGTGCCTCGACGCGCAGCGCACGTGAAAGCCAGCCGTGACGAGCCGGGGCAGGACGCGCGACCCGACGAACCCGGTCGCGCCCGTGAGCAGTACGACGTTCGGCAAGCGCACCGACCGTACCACGCGGCGCGACGCGCACGACTGGGCGTTACTCCGCAGCGGCTCTCTCTAGGGAGCCACGCCGACGGTCACGATGGTTTCTTGCGGGGGCAAGATCGTGGCGTCCGACCCGTCTTCACGCACCCGGTTGTTGTTGTCGGTCGTGTCCACGAGCTCGACCACGACCTCGACCGCTACCTTGGCAGGCTCGTAGGTGCGAAGCCCGATGTCGACGCCCGTGAGGCCCGCGATCACTCCGGGCACGTAGTTTTGCACGAGCGGATCACGATCCGAGCGGTTCTGGAAGTTGAAGGCGTGGTTCACGTACACGGGCAACACGTCGCCGTCGTAGCCGGGCACGCCGAGGCCCTCCGCCGGCGGGAACTTGATCAGGTTCAACACGGTCGCGAAATCGCGCGCGAGCTCCTCCATGTCGTCGAAGGTGTACGTGCCGTGACGGCGCGACGCCTCACCCGCGCCCTTACCTTCGAGCGAGTAGTAGTAGTCGATGCCGGAGAAGTTCGGCTGGTACTCGCCGTTGTCCGCGTCCACGAGGGTGAGCCCCGGCCAGTAGCGCCCGAATTCGTTCCACGGGTCGACGAGGAGCTCCACGTTGTGAGGCTCTTCGTCGAGGTTGCTCAGTGTCCAGGTGAGCTGCACGCGGACGTCGTCGGACGTGATCCACGGTCTACGGCCGTAGGGCTCGATCACATCTCCCCCGAGCGACGACATCTGCGCCGCGGTCGGGGCGAGGATCGGGAAGTCGATACCGCGCTTCACCTCGTAGAGCACCAGCTCGCCGTCGTCGTAGATCGGCGCGACGTCTTTGGTCATGGCGACTTGATGAGGCTTCAGCATGCGGGACATCTCGTCCTCACCGCAGCCTCCGAGCCCGAACGCGAGCAGCACGAGCCCGAGGGTGGGTGCCCCCGAGACGGGGTGCTCGAACCCCAGACCGAAAGTCCGTTCTTTCGAGATTCTCGGCATGTTCGACCGATCGACGATATCCGATCCGAGAACCGTGCCAACCCCCGCCGCCTGTAAGTCGGAGAGCCGGTCTCCCGTTTCGAGGGGACGATGTTCTCCCGCATTTCATCCGTGGCCGTCGCGTTCTCCGTGACGGCGTTCGTCACGCAAAACGCCGCAGCACAGTTCGCGCGGCCGCCCGGACACGAGGACGAGCCCTCCGAGCCGGTCCTCGTCGACTCGGACCACCGTGAGGAGGACCGAGCATCGCGTTCTCCTCCGCGGTCGACGGCTCGCCTACATGTGGGGCCAGCGACCTTGTTCTCTCCCGCGTCGCCTGGTCTGTTCACGGCGCTCGACATCGGCCGTCGTTCGGTCGGGGCGCGCTTTTCCGGAGCGTGGCTCGGCGCCGAAAAGGACGGCGGCATCGCGCAGTACGGCGCGGAGCTCTGGGTCGATTTCGCGGACGGCTCGCAGCTCCACCCGGTCGTGAGCGCCGGCGCGGCCTACGTGCGACACCGCCCCGAGGAGGACGGCGGCGCTCGAGGGCTCGGCGCAGGCGTGCTGCGCGGCACCCTGGAATACGAGCTCCCGGTGAGCGACGCCGACGCGCGCGTCGGGCTGTCGATCCTCGGGCTCGTGCCCGCGATCGAGAGCGAGCGTGAGGAGCCCTGGGTGATGGGCGCGCTGACCGTCGGCGCGGGCTTCTAGCGTTTGCCCTTCTGCACGAACGGGAAGCTCGCGTTGGTGGACTTGTCCGCCGCAGGAAACTTCAAGCGATTGAAGACGCGCAACATGCAGCCTTCGATGCGCGCGTTCTTGATCGAGCTCGACCCGATCGAGGCGCGCGACACCGAACCGTCGGGGCTGATGCCGAAGCTGATATTGAGGCCGCCTTTCGCGGCAGGATCGAGATCGAAGCACGCCTGGAAGCTGCCCATGCGCGCGAACACGATGCGCCGGATCTGCTCGGGCGAGAGCCCCTGACCCGCAGCGGGTGCGTCCTTGCCCGCGACGCGGCGCTCACCGTCACCCGCGCCGGAACCGTCGCCGCCGCCGAGACCGCCCTTGCCGTTGCCGCCGAGCCCGCGGCCTCCGGGGCCACCGGTACCCGCGCCGAAGCCGCCGCCCTTACCAGGGCCCCAACCGGTGTCGAGCGTTCCCGAGCCGAACGGCACGCCGCCTTCTTCGGTGCCACCACCACCTGGACCGCCGCCGCGCAGACCGGTACCGCTGCCCTGACCGAGCACGATCGAGTCCGAGCGCAAACCACCGAGCGCGTCCGCGACCGAGCTGATGGTGCCGAGCGTCTTCTTCACTTCTTCGCCGACGTCGGACGAGAGCGCTTCCGCCATGCCGCCGAGCCCCGCTGCGGGGTCGCCGGTCATCTTCGTGTCCTTCTCTTCGCCCTGCTTGCCGAGCTTGCCCTCGGTGTCCTTGATCTTCTTGCCGCCGCCCTGCGGCTTGGTGTCCTTCGCTCCGGGATCGGGGACGCCCTGGCCCTTGTCCTCTTCCTTCGCGCCGGCGGTGGGCGGAGGCTCGAGATCCTCCATCTTCATGTTGAGCTGGATCGCGAGCTCGGCTTGGCTCGTGAGCTCGAGCGGCTTCGGGATCCCGGCTGGAGTGGTGATGGCCCAGATCAGCGCGAGACCGCCGAGCACGGCGATGAGCGCGAAGACGAACGAGAAGAAGAGACCCCAGTCGATGCGACGCTTCTTGAGCATCGCCGGCGGCGCTTCGGCGAACTGGAAGAAGACGCCGAAGTTACCGTACTGAACGATGCCGTAGTCGCCGGCGACGATCGGGATCGGCGCGCCGCTCCTCGCCAGCTCGGCCGGGTTCTCCTTGCGCCCGCGCAGAAAGACTTCTCCACCCGTGGCGCCACGCGCGTCGAGCTCCCAACCAGCGCCCACGGCGCGGATCGGGAAGTCCGAAATCGGGACACCGTCGGGCTTCGCGACCTGAGCCTCTTTGTTCTCGCCCAGCCGATACGACTGCCCGCTCGCGAGCGTGGTGGTGTTGATCACCGTCGTGCCCCAAACGGCCGCGGTGCGAAGCGTGATGGTCTGAATCGGCGCGCTCATCGAAGGGCTGGGCTCCTACGAGAATCGGAGAGCTCGGGCATGAACGAGCGATGCCCCAAGAGGCCCGCCTCGAACTCGGCGCGCACGCGCCGCAAGAAGTAGATGATCTGCGGCGACTTCAGCCGGCCTTCGACCTCGATCGCGCTGAAGGTGTACGTCTTGACGCCTTCTTGCTTCTTCGACTCTTCCACCTTCACGACGTCGGGCTCCCCCTTCTTCTTGTCCTTCTCCGCAGCTGACTCGGTGCCCGCCGCCTTCACCTCGGACTCGCCCGTCCCCTTCGGCGCTTCCTCGCTCTTCGCTTCGGCCTCTTCGGCCTCTTCGGCCTCGGCCTTCTTCTTGTCGTTCTTGGCCTTGGGCTTTGCCTTCGCTTTGGCAGCGGGCTTCGCCTTCGCCTGAGCCGACGCGTCACTCGGCGCGACCACGGGGATCGCGAGCCCAAGACTCATCGCGAGAACGAGGCACCATCGCACGCGAGCCATAGACCTACGAGGGTACTCCAGCCTTGGGGGGCCACAAGAGTCGGGGGC
>JAEZYO010000577.1 GCA_023419055.1 Pseudomonadota bacterium
GAAGCTGCAGATCTTCGGGTGGAGGCGCCGGGTGAGCGGCAGGAACACGCCGCGGTCCGGAGGTAGCGTCAGCGCGTCGGCGCCGAGCAGGTGTTCGAGCGCAGAGACCTCTGCACCCGGCGGGTGAACGCCCTTCTGCGGCTGCTCGAGCTGGGCCGGATCGCCGAAGAGCACGAGGCTCTCCGCGGCGCGCGCGACGGCGAGCACGTTGGCGAGCGACATCTGCCCCGCCTCGTCGACCACCAGCACGTCGACGCTCTGGGTGAAGCGCTCGTTCGACCACGCCCATGACGTGCCCCCGACGACGTCGAGCTCGCGCGCCGCCAGGCGCTTGGTGACGCGCTCCTTGTCGTCGTCGAGCTCGAAGGGGCGAGAGACCGCGTCGTCCGAGTCGTCGTCGTCGATGTGAAGAGCTCGCACGGGCTCGTCACGAGCGACCTCGGCGACCTTCGTGAGCACGTTCTTGATCACCGCGTGACTGTTCGCGGTGACCCCGACGCGCTTTCCGGCGCGGACGAGCGAGATGATCATGAGCGCGGCCTGGTGAGTCTTGCCGGAGCCGGGCGGCCCCTGGACCGCCAAGATCGAGTGGTCGAGCCCGAGCGCGAGTCGGGCGAGCGCGCGTTCCACCGACTCGCCGGGCGCGACGAGAGGGCCTTTCGCCTGACCGGCGCGCGGGGCCGAGGCAGCGAGCAGGGCTCGAGCGGCTCCGAAATCGGCGCCGAGCGGGTCGCGAGCGATCGCCTTCCCGAGCGCGAATAGGCTTTCTTCCTGCCACTTCGTCGCGATGGGCCTGCCCGGGACGAGCGCCGTCGGGTGCGGCGCGGACGAGCCTTTCGCGCGCTTCACGAGCAGGTGCTCGGCGTCGAGCTTGAACACGTTCACGTTCTTGTCCGTGTCCGGATCGACCGGCGAGGGGCGCAACCGGACGCCGTGCTCTTGCTCGGGGAAGCGATAGCGGTGGACTTCCGAGCGCTTGATCGTGTCGGTCTGACCTTCGTAGACGAGGTCAGCGAGGACGGAGCGGTCCTCGCGGCGATCGGCGGGAGCCAGGTCGCGCGCTCGAAAGTACTCCCAGAAGCCCGACTTGGCTTCTCGCCAGTGCCACTCGAGCAGGTCGGCCATGAGGCGGCGCGCTTGCTCGGGGGAGCCGGCGAGGGGCTCCGGGGGCAAGCCTTCCACCAAGAGCCGAGCGAGCTCGGCCGTCTCTTGGTTCGCCTTGCTGCGCTCCTCACTCGGCTGGGTGGCCTCGATTTTGGGGCGAGACAGCTCCCGCCCGGTCGCCGCTTCGAGCTCGCTGCGCCGCGCCTCGAGCCAATCCCGCAGGCGGTACGTCGAGAGGCAGTCGTCGCGGTTGTAGGTCTCGATATCGCCCTTGAGCTCCGCGGGATCGATCGCAGGATCCGCAGTCTCGAGCCACCAGCCGAAGAGCTGCATGGCGCGCGCCGCCACCCGAAGGTTCGCGCTGCGGGTGAAGCCGTGAAACACCTCGAGCTCTTTCAGCGTGTAGGCCTCGACCGAGCCGCGCAATCCGTGCCGCACGACTGGGTGGAGATCGACGAGCACGTGCTCGCGAAGGAGCCGGTCCACCGCGGCTTCTCGTGTCTTGTGACGACACGAGAGCTTCTTCAGGGCGTCGCTCTCGCGATGTCCGAAGTGGAAGACGTGAAGGTTCGGAAACTCCTCGCGCCCCCGCTCGATGCGATCGATGATCGCTTCGAACGCGAGCTTCTCGCTCGCCGCGTCGCTCGCCCAGTGGGCGTGATAGCGCGGATCGCCCTGGGGGAGCTCGAGCAGGCCGAAGAGATAGTCGAGGCCGCGCCCCTTCACGAACGAGTCGCCCTCGAGATCGAGGAACAGGTCGCCCGGCGTCGGAAGCGGTAGCGCCTCGAGCCCCACGCCGCGTGCGTCGGGCGATAGAAGCTCGTACACGGGCTTGCCGCTGGTGCGCCCAGCGACCTGCAGGCGTGCTTGATGAGTGAGCCGATCCAGGGAGTCGCGCGCGATCCCCTCGACCGCGGCGCTCGGGTCGAGCTCGGCGAGCTCGCTCAATCGCGTGACGTGGGACGCGGCGAGCCGGTCGCGCTGCCGGCGTGTGGCGCCAGCAACGAGCGACAGGTGATCGTCGCTGCGACGGCGATCTTCGCAGCGCTTCCACCAGAGGCAGACGTTGCAGTGATCGACCGGTTCGGGATACGGGAGCGCGTCGCGCTCCGCGACGAATCGCTCGAAGCGCTTCTTGATGGCGCGGTAATACGCCATGTAGTCGTCGACGAGGAGCGCGAGCGGAGCCTCGCCGCCGCCACCCGCGATGTGAAAGTGCTTCGGCACCCGGTCTTGAAGGAGCGAGAGGTGGTCCGTGTACACGCACAGCTGGAGGACCGCCGACGCCTTGGCCTCGCGCGAAAGCTTCGCGTCCACCACCTCGTAGTGATGAGCAAAGCGTCCGCCGCCCGGGACCTTGAGCAAGAAGTCCGCCCTTCCGGCCCAGTTCTCGTGCGCGATGACGCCCTGATAGATGACGTCCGCGCCATCGCTCATGGCCTCGAGCGTCTCGGCGGCGGAGCGGCTCTGTCCCTCGACGCCTGGGCGCATCGGGATGTTCGTGATGCGCCGGCCCTCGCGACGATAGCGCTCGAGCACGTTGCGCTCGTGCTCGACCCCCCGAAGCTCGAGTAGCCGCCGCTCGATCTCGTTCTGCCCGGGGCGCTCGAGGGAGCCCGAAAGCACGGCGAGGTCGAGCACCGTGCGGTGTTCGCACTCGAGGAAGGCCGCGAGGTCAGTCGCCGAAAATCCCGTCCCTTGGGGTGTGTCCCGCATGAGCGGGCCGCATTCAAGTCGCGCGGGCGGGGACAGGCAAGGGGAGGCTCGAGAAAGCGAGCGCGGAATCAAGTAAGGAAGCGCGTCCGATACGAAGCCCTCACCCGGCGGGCGAGCTCGAGCAACGACGCAGCTTGTCGAGGATGAAAGCTGGTCGACCTCAGAAAAGGAAAGGGCCTGCTCGAGCTCGCTGATCGGCGCGAAGGTAGCCGGGCACGTAGACGCGCTCGGTGTCGCTCCTCCGCTTCCAAACGACGCGTTCCTGGCTATCGTTCTCGTTGGGGCTGCCTTCACCGCATCCCGCCACTAGTCCGCACCCGAGAAGCGCGGTCAGAACGTGCCGTCTGGTTCGAATCGGGCTCGAAGCGAGACCCATGGGTTCTCGCTTAGCAACCTCGGTGCCAACCAACGCGTCCCAAGATCACAGGGATTTTGGCCGATCCCTGGCACAGCCTGTGCCAACCGCCGGCGAGCCTTGCTGGTATTGGCTCAGCTCCGGCTGCTCTTGAAGATGCGGAACAGGTACCAGAGCGAAGGCCCCAAGAGCAGCGCGCCGACGGCGAGGGCCGGCAGGAGCGCGCTCACGACCGCGGACCGGGTCCCTGCGTTCGCGAGGGTGACATCCGGCATCACGATGCGGCCATCCATCGCGAGCCCCCAGCCGACCACCACGAGCCCGACCTGGAGCGCGACGCCGAAGCGTGCCGCCCGCACTCGCCGCCTGAACAAGAGCACGATGGTGGTGAGCGCGGCGAGGGCGGTCGCGAGCTGAATGGGCGCCGTGAGAGTCGACCCTGCGAGATCCGCGAAGAGCAGCGGGGCCTCGTGTTCGGCGAGCAAGAGCACCGCGAGGGCGAGCGCTCCAGAGACAGCTTCCATGAAGAGCGCGCGCTTGCGGAAATGTTCGGAGAGCGCGCCCGTCGTATCCGCGGCCAGATACACCGCCGAGAGCAGCGCGAAGAGCGCGGTGGCGAACGCGCCCGTGCCCAGAGCGAAGAGACCGGTCCAGCCGGCGAGGTAGCCGGTGGCGACGCTCTGACCGTCCCAGCGGATCGCGCCGCTCGAAAGAGCGCCGAGGATCGCTCCGAGGACGAACGGGGTCAAAAGGCTCGAGACGCCGAAGGCGAGCGACCACGCCCGCCCGTGCTCGCGACCGCGCAGATCGTAGGCGTAAAAGACGAAGGCCGAGCCACGCATGACTATCCCCACGAGCGCGAGCGTTATCGGGATGTGAAGCGCTATGCTGATCACCGCGAAGGCGCGCGGAAATGCCGTGAACATCATCACGATTACGAAGATCAGCCAGACGTGGTTGGCCTCCCAGATCGGAGCGATGGCGTGCTCGATGGCGCGGCGCTGCTCGTCGCGTTCCCTGGGCGTGCCACGCGCGAACAGGTGCCAGACCCCGCCGCCGAAGTCCGCGCCGCCCGTGAGGGCATAGGCGATCACGCCGGCGCCCATCACGAACCACATGATTTCAGCACCGTTCATGACGTCGCCTCGGGCGCGCTCGGCGGCTCGCGCTCCGTCGGGGCGTGCAGCACGTGTGCCCTGAGCAGCAAGAGCACGACCACACCCAGAAAGACGTAGAGCAGCGTGAAGCCGAGCAGCGGCACCACGAGCCCGGGCATGGGCGTCACCGCCTCCGCAGTGCGCATGACGCCGGCGATGATCCAGGGCTGTCGTCCGACCTCGGTCACGAACCAACCCGCTTCGAGCGCGACCAGCCCGAGAGGTCCCGCGACGGTCGCCACCCGCAAGAAGAGTCGCTCCGTGACGGGGTCCTTCTTGCGCAGGCGGAGGTAGAG